>DATAIW010000089.1:0-6165 GCA_036262455.1 Candidatus Limnocylindrales bacterium
CCCGAGGAACCGTTGCGTGACGGGGTCCCAAGGAAACAGGATCAGGACCTGGAGCGAGACCGGCAGCCCGCTCGCCGGCGCACCGCCCCACGGCCCCTCGTTCGTGCCGGTCAGGGTCGCGACCTCGAACACGCCCTGCGGCCCGACGACGATCTCGGTCAGCGCGAACCGGTTGTCCGGGAAGGCCGCGAAGAGCTCCGCGTAGAACGCCCGCGCCCCCTCGTGGCCGGCCCAGCGCTGACCGGTCGGGATCATCTCGTAGACGCAGGCCGGCGCCAGGGTCGCGACCAGCCCTTCGATGTCGCGGCGGTCCTCGGCGATCGAGTGGCGGACCCAGAGCCGCTTGATCCGGCGGAGCTCGGCCGGGTCAAACGCACGAGCGAGGCGAGCCTGGATCGACGGATTCGGCTCCGTTCGGCGGTCGTCCATCTAGACACCCGCCGCGAGGCGGACTTCCGCATCGCGAGCCCGGGACCGCCGTTCGATCCGGATCATCACGAGGATCAGGACGATCGAGCCGATCGCGATCAGGATGGCGGTCGCGATGTCGATGACGAACGCCGCCGTGAGCGAGCCGCGAACCGCGTCGACTGCGTCGCCAAGAGAGGTCGCGTTCCGGATGTCGAATACCACCCGGAGGGCGAGATAGCGACTCGCGATCGCCGACACGATCCAGCTCCCGACGAGTCCGACCCAGGCGAGCCCGACCATGAAGAAGCCGCCCGCCTTCGGGTCGAGGCGGTACAGGACGTCCTGGATCGTGCCCGGGACGGTCCGCAGGTTGAGCACCGGGATCAGCGTCGTGACGAACGCTCGCCACGGGCTGGAGCCGGGAAGGCCCCCGCCCAGCGCAGGCACGTTCGAGACGACGCGACTCAGCCACGCGGCGAAGAACAGCAACGTCGGAAGGATGATCGCGAGCCGGACGAGGCCGAGGCTGCCGGCACTCGTCGCGACGGCGTTGAACGCAGCCTCGTCGATCCGGCCGGTCGCCTTGAGCACGTCGAGCTGGGTCATCGTGAACGACATGATCTCGACGGACTTGAGAGCGACCGCGACGCTGACCGCGGCCAGCCCGAGCAGGAAGATCGACGCAGCCATGCCGAGCGCCGCGGCCGGCCGGTATGGAACCACATGGCGGCTGGCGATCGCCTGTTCCTGCCGATGCATCGCCATCTCGCCGGTGTCCGCGGTCGCCTGCTCGGCACCACACTTGTAGCAGCGACGCGTCCGCTGGCGGTTGATCGAGTGGCAGTTGCCGCACAACCAGATGTCGGTCATCGTCGGCCCTCCCGCCGCTCTCAGTGCTCGGTCGCGCCGGTGAACGTCCAGCCGTCGATCCGGACCGCCGGCACGAGGACCCCGCCGAAATCACCGCGGACCGTCCGCCGTTCGCGCCCGACCGCGACCGTGCCGGCGAGGGCGGCCAGATAGCTCTGGGTGAAGCGCAGGTTGCGGACCGGCCCGACGATCTTGCCGCCCTCGACGAGGAACGTCCCGTCGCGGGTCATGCCGGTCACGATCGCGAGCTTGGGGTGAACGGGGTTCGTGTAGTGGAAGCGGGTGACGAGGAGGCCGCGCTCCATCTCCCCGATGAGCGCGGCGCGCTCGGTCGTGCCTGCCGACATCACCATGTTCAGCGGGAACGGCCCGTACGAGTTCGGCGCCGGCAGGCCGTGACCGGTCGACGCGTGGCCGCCGCGCGCGCCGGTCTGGGTGTCGTACACGACGTCGCGGCAGACGCCTCGCTCGACGAGGACGACGCGCTGCTTGGCGACACCCTCGTAGTCGAAGGCCATCGGCATCGCGCCGGGCTCCGTGGCGTCGTCGACGATCGTGACGAGCTCGCTTCCGATCACCTTGCCGGGCTCGGCGAAGGACCGCTCCTCCTGGACCGCGAGCGCGCTGAAGCCCATGAAGGCGAGCAGCGAGAGGAGATCGACGACGGCGTACTCCTCGAGCACGACCGACCAATCGCCGGGCTCGACGGCGACAGGATTGACGGTCGCCCGGGCCTTCTCCGCCGCCTCCCGCCCGATCGCCGCGGCATCGATCGCCGTGACGTCGACCGACGCCTGCTCGGCGTAGCCCGATCCGCCGTCGGCGCCCATCGTGACCGTCAGAAGCTCGGCGCTCGTCCGACGCTGGGCAGCCCGGATCCCGTGCGAGTTGGCGACCGCGAGGTGCTCCGCCGCCGTGGAGAACGATCCGAAGGCGCGAACCCCAGCCGCGTCGGCCGCGGCGATGACCGCCCGGACCCCGGCCGCTCGCTGTTCGGGGGTCGCGGCGGCCGTCGCCTCCGACCAGCCGGCTGGCAGCTCATCGATGGGCGTCGGTTCGGGGAGGCCGCCCCAGTCCTCGAGCTCAGCCGAATTGCGGGCGATCGCGACCGCGGTTTCGGCGAGACGACGCAGGCCGTCCTCGTCGAGGCGGTTCGACGACGCGACCCCGATCCGCCTCCCGAACGCCACCCGCAGGTTGAGCGTGCCATTCGTCTCGGCGACGTTCTGGTGGATCTCGCTGTTGGCGAAACGGGTCAGCTGGGCCTGCTCGGCCGAGACGACGGCCTCCGCCTCGGTCGCACCGGCCGCGTCGGCGAGGGCGACGGCGCGGGCGGCGATCGCTGCGGTGTCGAACGGCGTCGGCGCCGAACGGGCTCCGTGGGTCACGACACGCTCACCACTTGCCCACCCCGACCTGCACGTCGCGGAACCGTGCCCCGGAGCACGCATGGCCGACCGAGGCGCCCTGGCCCGGCTCGCCCTTGCCGCAGTTCGGCGTGCCCAGCATCACGTAGCTCGACTCGTCGCCGACCGCGTCGAGCGACCGCCAGAACTCGTAGGTGATCCCGGTGTACGTCGGGTTCTTGAAGAGCCGGCCCTTCTTGCCGCCCTTGATCTCCCAGGCGAGCTCGGTCGCGAACTGGAAGTTGAGGCGGCGGTCGTCGATCGACCACGAGCGGTTCGAGGCGAGGTACAGGCCGTCGTCGGTGGCCGCGACGATGTCGTCGAGGCTCAGCCCGGGCTTCGGCAGGAGGTTCACGTTCGTCATCCGGATCAGCGGGATCCGGTTCCAGCCGTCGGCTCGCATCGCACCGCCGGACTGACGCCCGATCCGCGGCGCGGTCTCGCGACTGCTGAGATAGCCGACGAAGATCCCGTTCTCGACGAGGGGCACCTGCTGGGCGGCAACGCCTTCGTCATCCCAGCCGAACGTGCCCAATCCGCCGGGCGCGGTGGCGTCGGCGACGATGTCGACGAGGTCGCTGCCGTAGCGGAAGCCCGCCTCGAGCTTGTCGGTCGTCAGGAAGCTCGTCCCGGCGTAGCTCGCCTCGGTCCCGAAGACGCGGTCGAGCTCGGTCGGGTGGCCGCAGCTCTCGTGGACCTGCATGTAGAGCTGGGACGGGTCGAGGATGATCGTGAACCGGCCCGAGGGGCACTGCGGCGCACTCAGCAGGGCCACCGCCTCCTCGGCCAGTGGTCCCGCGTGGCCGACGAGGTCGAGGCCGCGGACGTAGTCGTAGCCGGCGGCCCGGAATGGGCCGCCGTCGGCGTCGGGGTAGGTCCGTCGCTGGTGATCGTCGCCCTCGATCGCGTTGGCCTCGATGTTGGCCCCGACGTGGGTGAACGTCTGCTCGGTCCAGCTCCCGTCGGTCGCCCCGAACGTCCGCGTCTCGCGGACGGCGTCGTAGCGGGTCTCGACGAAGGCCACGCCGTCGACCGCCCGGGCCGCCTCGTCGGCCGCGAGGAGGTGGCCGATCTTCTCCTCGAGCGGCACCGCGAACGGGTCCTCCTCGATCGGTGTCTCGTAGGTCCCGTGAGCGGGCGGACGGTCGTCGAGCCGGACACGATCGCGCAGCGCGGTCGCGCTCGCCTGCGCGATCCGGACGGCGTCGGCCGCGACCCGATCGGCCTCGTCGGCGGTCAGTCGGCTGGAGCTCGCGAAGCCCCAGGCGCCGTCGACGAGCACCCGGACCCCGAAGCCCTCGCTCTCACCGGCGGCGACGCCCTCGACCCGGCCGCTCTTCACTGCGATCGATTCGTCGCGACGATGGACGACGCGGACGTCGGCGTAGGACGCGCCGAGCTGGACGGCCGTATCGAGGGAGCGGTCGCTGACGTCTCGCATCGGGGCGGGACTGTAGCAGAGGTGGGCTGCTCCCTTCGCTCGGGCGTTCGCCCTATCGAGGGCTGTCGCGAGCGCCTGTCGTGGGGCAACCGGGCTGGTTTCTTGCGCTCAGGCGAGGCTCGCCTCCAATGGGCGGCGAAGGGCCGTTTCTCTTGCGCGCAGGCGACGCTCGCCTGAGGGGCGGCGCTGCTGGCGCCGCCGGAGCGTGGCCGCCGGCCGGATGCCCGCGGAGCCGCACGAAACAGGCGACGCTCGCCTGAGCGCAGGAAATCCCGGACGTCGAATTCGTCGTCAGAGGACCGGCGCGCCCGCGACCGCCTGCCACGTCAGGACCAGGCCGAGGCTGAGGACGGCCATCGACGCGACGAGCGGGGCGACGGCGGCGAGGCGGCCGAGGCTCGAGCGGCTCGGCATCCGGTCGAGACGGGTGCGGGCGAAGATCATCGCCAGGCCGACGCCGGTCATCACGGCCGCCATCCCGAGCCCGAACGCGACGACGAGCACGAGCCCGAACGCAGGCCGGCCGGCCGCGATCGAGCCGAGGAGGATCAACAGGGCCGACGTCGACGGGATCAGCCCGCCGGCCAGACCGAGGACGAACAGACCGCGCCACGACAGGGTCGCGCCGGCCGGCGGCACGTGGCTGTGGCGCAGGCCGCCGTGGCTGTGCTCGCCGGGGATCGCGTCGTGGTCGGGTTCGTGCCGATGCGCGTCGTCGTGCCCGTGCTCGCCTTCGTGCCCATGGTCGTGCGCGGCCTCGGATCCATGGTCGTGCCCGTGCTCGTGCGCCTCGGCCGGCTCCGCCGCGACGACGACGGTGGTCCGCGCCCGTCGCCGGCGGACCTCGTTGGACAGCATCCAGCCGCCGATCGCGACGATCGAGGTGCCGGCGATGACCGGTGTCACCCGATAGACCACGTCAGGCGGGAGGATGCTCCCGGCGCCGACGATGACAAACGCCAGGGCCAGGATGCCCAGCGTGTGCGACACGGCAACGGACAGGCCGAGGCCCACTGCGTGAACCGCCGTCCCGCGCGAGCCGACCAGGTAGGCCGCCATCAGCGTCTTGCCATGCCCCGGGGTCAGAGCGTGTCCTGCCCCGATGGCCACGGCGGTCAGCATCGAGGCGAGGATCACGAACGGCGTCAGGTCGGCCGTCCGGAAGATGTCGGGCAGGTCGGCCGCGACCCCACCCGGGACCGCGCCCGCCGCCACCGGAGCAGCGGTCGGCGGCGGGCCGATCGGGCCGGCCGCCGCCCCGCCCGTTGCCGCGCCTGGCGCGGGTGTCGAGGTCGGTGTCGGGCTGTCCGCGGCAGCAGCCGGGTCCGGGCGGACATCGATGGAGGCCGAGCGGATGTCGAGGGGTGTCGCGATGAGGTCGGCCGGATAGGCGGTCAGCTTCCGGCTCGGGCTGGTCGCCGGCAGGCCGTTGGTGTCGAGGATGGTCCCGCTGCCGGTCGCACCGATCTCGCGCCAGCCGATCCGCTCCGCATACGAGGTGTCGGCAAAGGTGATCGTCACGCGTGAGGCGATCACGGGCGCGAGCACGCCCGTGTAGGCGCACTCGAGCCGGAGGGTCGAGAGGCCGCCGGCGCCGGGCGGGAAGTCCACCGTGGCCGCCCCGGCGACAAGCGCCACGGCCGACCCGCCGCGGGTCAGGTGCAGGCTGGTCGCGAGGGTCGTGCAGGCGCCGGTCGCCCAGGTCGCGGCTTCGTCGTCGGCAACGCTGCCGTCGCCGTCCGCGTCCATGTCCTGGCGTTCCTGGAATGCCGGGATCTCGGCCATGTCGATGACGACGTCGAGGTCGACCCGATCCGGCGCGATCGTCAGTCCGGCGTAGTGATTGATCGTGAAGTTGCCGAGCGGATGGGCGGCCACGGCCGCCGGCAGCAGCAACCCGCCGGCGACGGCCAGGGCGGCGACGAGCAGGCGGAGGGTGAAGCGGCGTCCCATGTCGCCGAGGGTACGCCGAGCACCGCCGGACAGATGATGTTCGATCGCCGATCAGCGGCGCGAACCCGCAACGGCACCGTACAC
>DATAIW010000090.1:0-2318 GCA_036262455.1 Candidatus Limnocylindrales bacterium
CCCGGGCACGGCGCGATTCGAGCGCTGCGCGTTCGACCACGCGAAACTCGACGGCTGGCGGATGTCGGCGACGGAGCTCGTCGGCTGCCGGTTCGTTGGCCCGCTGCGGCGGATGGAGTTCGGAGGCCGACCCGTGGTCAATGCCGTCCAGCGTCGCGAGCGTAACGAGATCCGCGACAACGACTTCCGGGAGGCAGATCTTCACGATGTCGAGTTCCTCGGCGGTGTGGATCTCGACGCACAGCTTTGGCCCGACGACCCGACCTACCTCCGGCTCGACGTCCGGCCGGAGACCCTCGACCGCCTCGCTCGGGTGGTCGATCGGCTCCCGCCGGAGGACCGGACGCCGCTTGCTGACCTGGCGTGGGTACGCGGACGTTTCGCCGGCCAATCCGAGATCCTCGTCAGGGAGGGCACCTGGCAGTGGTATCGGAGGCTGCTCCGGCTCGCAGCGGGCAACTGATCCGTCCGGACGGCGTGCCGGGCACGCTCCACGTCGCCGACGGTGGCCTCCTCTTCATCGAAGCACCGTCGACGACCCTTACGCCCGACCCGGTCCGCATGGAGCTCCGCGCGTCGTCGATGGACGCCGACTCTGAGCTGTCGGCGGTGCCATGTGCAAGCTCCTATCTGTCAAGCGGCCTCCGCCCAGGCGCGAGCGCCTTCTTGCAGCCTTCGAAAGACGGTCCGGACGAGTTGCCGCTTGAGGGCCCGGATGGCGTCGCGTCCGGACTTCCCCTCGGCCCGCTTGCGGCGGACATAGTCCCGCCCGGGCCCGGCGTGGGCGGCCTGGACCATGGCGATGGTGTACAGGGCTCGGTTGAGCTGTCGATTGCCGCCGCGGTCGAGGCGCATGTGGGTCGTCTGGCCGGAACTGGCTGGGACGGGCGCGACGCCGGCCAGGGCGGCGAACGCATCAGGCGAGCGGAAGCGGGTCACGTCGCCGGCTTCGCCGATGAGCTTGGCCGCCACGAGGTCGCCGACACCGGCGATCGCGAGCAGCGGATGACCCGCCGTCCGCTCGGTGATCCGTTTGGTCAACGTCGCCACCTCGAACCCGAGCCGCCGCAGGCGGGCCAACCGGTCACGCGCGAGTTCGGCTTGCACCCCGCGCAGCGGCCGGAGCAGCCGAGCCGCCGACTCCCGGTGACGGACGGCGATGAGGTTGGCAGCCACGCTGCCATACCCAGGCACCAGCGCTCGCAGATCGGCATGGAGCCTGTTGCGGACGCGGGTTTGCTCGGCCACGAGGTCCTCGCGCGCCTCCACGAGGAGCCGCAGCTCGAGGGTCCGGTCGACCAGCCGGACCGGCGGCAGGTCGGGTTCGCGCAGCGTGACCCGGGCGATCGCCAGGGCATCACCGGGGTCGCTCTTGCCGGCCCGCCGGATCCGGGTGCGCTCGCGGTGGGAGAGCATCGGTGGCACCTCGCGGACGGTCATGCCCGCCGCCACCAGCGCGCGAGCCAGAGCGGCCCCGAAGCTCGACGAGCCTTCGATCCCGACGATCGCCGGCGATCCCTCGGCGAGCCAGGCGTGGATCGCCCGATGGCCGTCCGGGTCATTGGCAACGGTCCGCTCCTCGAGCGGCGCCCCGAGTTCATCAACGCGGCAGACGGCCAGGCTGTCCTTGTGCGTGTCGACCCCGATCGCATGCATCTCGCGCCCCTCCCTGGTCTCGATACCATGAGCGCGGGCCGGCCAGGCAGATGTGCGTTGAGTCAAAGCCACGCTCCTATGAAGCCATGGCCGGCCCGCTCGTTCGAGGCGACGGGGGCACTTGCACAGAAAGCCAGACCCTCATTCGGGTCGACGAATCAAATGATGAGCCACCCGTCGCTCGAGCGAACCTTCCCACTCGAAAGGCCGGTCGAGCCTGACGCATATCAGATGAACCGATGGGACGTCCCGGACCCCTGTGGTGCCCCGAGCGGTGCGAAATGGCGCATCGGATGCACGCCTCGGATCGAATTCGGCCGCATCGGCGGCGAATCGGCGCTCCAATCGGTCCAATCGGTCGCGTAGGTGCAAGCTGATGAACGCGAATCCCGGAATGGCGCATCCGATGCACCTCGGCGGCGACGGCGGAGACCGTGGCGACGGCCGCGACGGCCCGTTCGGATCATCGCCGTTTGCCCGGCCGGCGCGACTCGTGCTACCGTTCGCCGGTCATAGAAGAAAGACAACGATAGAAGTTCGTGTTCGGAGGAACGAGTGCCGCTCGCGCGGGAACAGAAGCAGGAGATCATGACCGGGTATGCCACCAAGGAAGGTGACACCGGGTCGCCGGAGGTCCAGATCGCGCTCCTGACGGAGCGAAT
>DATAIW010000091.1:0-5899 GCA_036262455.1 Candidatus Limnocylindrales bacterium
ACGGATCTCGATCGCCGAGCTCGCGGCGACGGCCCACGGCGGCGCTTTGCTGCTCGCCCGCGGCTCGGGGATGCCACCCGACGCTCCCGAACATGATGCCTCCGCCTGTGTCGGCCGTCTCGGGTTCGAGTCGTTTGCGTCTCCGACGTTCTTCTGCCATGCCGTCCGGATCCGGGTCGACCCCGCGACCGGGATCGTCCGGGCCCTCAAGGTCGTGGCCGCGACCGACGTGGGTCGCGTCCTGAACGAGACCGGAGCCCTGGGCCAGATGACGGGCGGGGTCGTGATGGCCCTCGGCAACGCGACGCTCGAGGGGACCGTCTTCGGGGCCGACGGCCGCCAGCGCAACGCGTCGCTGCTCGACTACAAGCTGCTCACGACCGCGGACGCACCCGAGATCGAGGCGATCTTCGTCGAGCATCCGGCCTCGAACGGTGGCCCGCGCGGGTCGAAGGGCGTCGGCGAGCCGCCGATCGTGGCGACGGCCGGCGCCGTCGCGAACGCGATCGCCAGCGCGACCGGTGTCCGCGTCCGCCGGCTGCCGATGACGCCGGAGCGCATCTGGCGCGCGGTCACGACCGGCGATGACGGCGCCGCCGAAGCCAACGCGCCGTTCGGGCCGGCCGCGGTCGTGGCGGCCAACCGATGACAAGCCGGTTCGCGGCCCCCGCCACCCTGGAGGCCGCGCTCGCGATCCTCGCCGCGGACGGCGCCGCCCGCCCGGTCGCCGGTGGGACGGACCTCGTCGTCGCCGCTCGCCAGGGTCGGAAGGACCTCCCGGAGTCCATCGTCGCGATCGATCGGATCACCGAGCTTGCCCGGCATGAGGTCGTCGACGGGGTCCTCGTCCTCGGTGCCCTGACGTCCCACGACTGGCTCGCCGGTTCGCCCGACGTCGGCTCTGCGTGGAGCGCCCTCGCCGATGCGTCCGCGATCGTCGGTTCGCCCGCGACCCGCGCGACCGGAACGATCGGCGGCAACCTGATGAACGCATCGCCCGCGGCCGAAACGACGGCCCCCCTGGTCGTGCTCGATGCGGCTGTCACCCTGCAGGCGGCGGGCGGCGCCTCGCGGGCGGTTGCCGTCGAGGACCTCGCGACCGGACCCGGGCGGACGGTGGCTGGGGCAGGGGAGTTGCTCACGGGTGTTGCCGTCCCGCCGACGGCCGCCGGCAGCGGCAGCGCCTACATCCGCCTCGAGTATCGGCGAGCGATGGAGATCGCCGTGGTCGGGGCGGCCGCCCTCGTCACGCTGACCGGCGACGGCCGGATCGCGGCCGCCCGCGTCGCCCTGACCGCCGTCGCTCCGACGATCGTGCGCGCCCCGGAAGCCGAGGCCGCGCTGATCGGAGCCACCGCCGACCCGGCCACGTTCCGCATCGCCGCGGCCGCGGCCGCGGCCGCGGCCCGCCCGATCGACGACGTCCGGGCCAGCGCCGACTACCGCCGGGCGATGCTCGTCGTCGTCGTCGCCCGGACCCTCGCCGCGGCCGCCGCTCGGGCCCGCGGCCAATCCATCCCGATCCCGGCCTCGCGCTGGGCGCCCGGCCAGGAGGTCTGACCCGTGCCCGAATTGCTCCAGCTGACCGTCGACGGGTTACCGCTCAGCGCGGTCGTCGAGCCGGGCCGGACGTTGCTGCGCGTCCTTCGCGACGATCTCGGTCGGACCGGCACCAAGGAAGGCTGCGACGACTCCGAGTGCGGAGCCTGCATGGTCCTCATCGACGGCCGGCCGGTGAACTCGTGCTCGTACCTCGCCCTCCAGGCCGCCGGCCGCGAGATCACGACCGTCGAGGGCCTCGCCGGCGTCGAGGCGCTTCACCCCCTCCAGCAGGCGTTCCTCGAGGGCGGCGGGATCCAGTGCGGGTTCTGCACGCCCGGCATGCTGATCTCGGCGGTGGCGCTGCTGGCCCGCGATCCGGACCCATCCGAGGAGGCGATCCGGGACGGGCTCGCGGGCAACCTCTGCCGCTGCACCGGCTACCAGCCGATCATCCGTGCCGTCCAGCGGGCGGCGGCCGAGATGCGCGCCGCCGTGTCGGCCGGCGCCGTCACCGCGAGTCTGGTCGACCCAGCTCTGTAACGCAGCGGATCCGGGCATGCCGGGCCAGCGCAACCGACGGGCGGCGCCGGCCTCGGAGCGATCTCCTTGCCGGTTCGGTTAGTTCCAGTCGGCGCCCGACCAGCTGTTGCCGGACCAACTGTTGCCGGACCACGAGGATCCCGACCAGCTGTTGCCGGACCACGAGGAGCCGGTCCAGGTGCTGCCGTTCCACGTCCCGCCGGACCACGAGTTGCCGGCGGCCTCGAGAACCGCCATCGCCGTTCCGTTGAACGCCTTTCCGAAGATGTCCTGCTCGCCCTTGAGGACCACGCCGTCCCGGGTCAGGTGATCCGACCCGCGCGCCTGCTCGACGGTTCCGCCACCCGTCGCGGGTGCGATGGACTGGGAGTAGTTGGGGAGCGAGGTGGAGAGCATGGCTCCGAGGCGGAGCTCGCCGGATCCCATCGTGCCGGTCCGGCCGCACTGGGGCATGTCGTACGCGGTGATCTTGATCAGCCGCTTGACCTGGTCGGGCGTCGCGTTCGGGTACTTGCTCAAGATGAGGGCGGCCGATCCCGACGCGATCGCAGCCGCCTCGGAGGTGCCACTGCCCCGCATGAACCGGCCGTCGAGGACCGTCTTGCCGTCGACCTGGGTATCGATCCAGGAGTTCGGGACGCGCAGGCCCTGGAGGTGGACGCCGGGGCCGACGAAGTCCGGGGCGCGCGCCGAGCCGGTCTTCGCGGCAGCCGAGAAGTCCGGCACCGTGTCGTCGGAGAGCGCTGCGGTGCCCATCGAATCCGATGCGCCGACGGCGATGATTCGCTTGTCGAACGCGGGGTTGGCGAGAGCCGGCGAGGATCCCCTGGCCTGGAACCCGCTGTTTCCGGCGGCCGCCACGACGACGATCCCTGCGTCCCAGGCCTGTTCGACGGCGTAGGCGAGCGGGTCGACGCCGTACCACTGTGAGGAGTTCGTACCGTAGGAGATGTTGAGGACACGGATGTTCAGGCCGTTGTCGTTGCGGTGCTGGACGACCCAGTCGATCGCCGCGATGACCTGCGAGACGTCCACTCCACCGTCGGCGGTCGCCACCTTGAGGCTGACGATGCGGGCATCCGGTGCCATGCCGCGGTAGGTCGACGCCGGTGCCTGCTGGTACGGAGCGGTGAGGGACGTGTCCCGACCGGCGATGAGGCCGGCCATGAAGGTGCCGTGGCCGAACGTGTCGAGGTTGGTCAGGTTGGGTGCCTGGGACTCGAGCGACAGGTCAGGCCCGTAGACGATCTTGCCGGCCGTGCTCAGTCCCTCGACGGGGGAGACGCCGGAGTCGATCAGCGCGACGTCGATCCCCTGGCCCGTGTACCCGGCGGCCCACCATGCCTGCGCGCCCGTGAATTCCGTCGTCAGTGCCATCGAGTTGACGTCGCTCGCGGCGTCGTAGCCGGCCGCCTGAACGCCCGTGGCCCCGAAGACCGCGGTCAGGAGAACGATGGGGAGGGCGATGCTCAGCCGGCGGCGGCCGGCGAAGTCGAGGCTCCAGCCGAACGTCGGCGTCATCGGGCCGCGCTCGCTGGTCGGATCCGGACACCGGCACGGCCGGCGTTGTCCAGGTGGCGTGTCTGCCCTGGTTCGTCCAAGGCTGTGCGCTCGGGCTGCACCATCGAAGTCCACCTTCCGGGGGGCTTGTTGATGCGGCGCCTGGCAACCGGGCGGTCTTGTCGAAGCGTCTTCGAACGAGATCCCTGGCTTTGCGTCCCCGCCTCACGGCGGGTTTGCCTTGTTTCAGACCGGATCGTGCGACAGCCCATCTGGCTGCCGACACCGCGGACCGTAGGCCGCCATTCGCCGGCCCCAAATGGGCGAAAGGTCCCGTTCGGTGCGTCGGCGCATAGCCCATTCGGCGACCGATCTCTGCGGCCGTGTGACGGCGACGAGTCGTCAGGCCGCGGGCGTGTCCCGCGACGACAGGTTGACCAGCTCGGGGGCAGCGGAGCGGGACCACACGATCGACGTCCGCGGCTGCCTGAACAACTCCTCGAGCTCCTCGGCGGGGAGCGGTAGAGCGAGGTAGTAGCCCTGGGCTCGACTGCAGCGCAGCTTCCGCAGCCGCTCCAGCTGGAAGGGCTCCTCGACGCCCTCGGCGATGACGGTCAGCCGAAGCGCCCGTCCCATCGACACGATGGCGCTGGCGAGCTCCCAGCTGTCCGCGTCGGCCTCGTCGACCGCGATGAAGTCGCGGGCGATCTTGATCGCCGTCGCCGGGAAGCGCTGGAGGTAGCTGAGCGAGGAGTAGCCGGTTCCGAAGTCGTCGATCGCGACACCGAGGCCGAGGGCGCGAAGCGCCTCGAGCTTGGCGATCGCATCCTCCGCGTTCTGCAACAGGGTCGTCTCCGTCACCTCGAGCACGACGGTCGCCGGGTCCACCCCGGACGATCGAACGATCTTGGCGACCTGGTCAACGAAGTCGGGTTGCTCGAGCTGGCGGCCTGCAACGTTCACGCTGATCTGGAGGTCGTGCAGCTCCGGCCAGCGGTCGTGCCATTCCTTGGCTTGCTGGCAGGAGCGATCGAGCACCCAGCGGCCGATGTCGAGGATCAGGTCTGACGCTTCCGCCACGGGGATGAACTCGCCCGGCCAGACCATGCCCCGGGTGGGATGCATCCAGCGCACGAGCGACTCCACGCCGGTCATCCGGCCGGTCGCGACCTCGAAGATCGGCTGGAAGTGAAGGACGAACTCCTCGGCCGCGACCGCTCGCTGGAGCGACTCGGTGAGCGTGTGCCGGGCCGCGACGGCCGTCGCCATCTCCGGCTCGAAGAACGCGATCCGGTTCTTGCCACGCGCCTTCGCGGAGTACATCGCCACGTCCGCATTCCGGAGAAGCTCGTCGGCCGACCCCCAGCCCGGGTGGCCGGCCGCGACCCCGATGCTCACGGGAGCGTTCGCGGCTGCGCCATCGTCCGACGCCCCCGCCCCGAACGCCTCGATCAGGCGTTCGGCGATGCGCCTTGCGACGGGCATTTCCGGGGTATCCCAGAGGAGCACGGCGAACTCGTCGCCACCGATCCGGGCGGCAAGATCGCCCGACCGGACCGTCGCCTGGATGCGCTCGCCCACCGACGCCAGGAGCTCGTCGCCGGCCGCATGGCCCAGGGTGTCGTTGACGATCTTGAAGTCATCGAGGTCGAGGAACAGGACGACGGGGACCAGCCCCGAGGCGTCGGCCGACTCGAGTCGCTGGGCAACGCTCTGGGCGAAGAACGCGCGGTTGGCGAGCCCGGTCAATGCGTCGTGATAGGCCTTGTGCTGGAGCTCGTCCTGGAGTCGTGAAAGCGAGCTCAGGGACTGCTCCAACTGGCCGTTCTCGAGCGCGACCGCCGTGTGGCTGGCGAGCGTCTGGAAGAGCTTGAGATCGTCGGCGTCGAACGGACTGAGGTCGCTCAGGCGGTTGGCAACCAGGATCGTCCCGACCAGGCGCGACTCGCCAACGAGCGGCGCGTAGATCGCATTGCGGAAGCGACCGCCAGCCGCTGACGCAGGTGTCGGCTCCCCGGCGACGAGGAAGGCCCGACGCTCCACGACGCACTGCACCAGGCGCGGGTCGTCGAGCGCGGTCCCGATCGGTTTCATCATGTCGATTGCCCCGCCCGGACCGACGCGTGTCCGCAGGATCTCCTGACCTTCGACCTGGGGCAGAAGGGACACCTCCGCAACCTCGGCCCGGAACATCTTGCGGGCGTGGTCGAGCAGGGACACGAGAGCCTGGTCGATCTGGGGGCTTCGCTGCAGGATCCGGGTGGACTCGTAGAGCATCTCCAGGCCTTCGTGCTGCTGGCGCTCCGACACGTACGCG
>DATAIW010000092.1:0-10847 GCA_036262455.1 Candidatus Limnocylindrales bacterium
GGCACCCGGACAGCCTCGATGCGCGGCGTGGCGGGGCGTGGCGGTCGCGTGGACAAGGCGGGCCCCGCCGCAGCAGCCGACGACTGTTTTCGCCGCGGCGTCGGTCCGCGCTGGATCCCGCCCGGCCGGACGTCCTTCGACGTCGTGACTCGCCGCTTCGCCTTCACCCCGCGCCTCCCGACCCCATCAGGTTCGCCGGGCGGACCAAGGAGCGAACGGATCGTGCGCCGGCCATCGATTCGCGCTGCTCGGCCGTCCGGTGGTCCGGCAGGCGGACCAGACCGCGAGGAACGGCCGCGCCGGCCGCCCGTTGGTCCGGCAGGCGGACCAGACCGCCTGGTCGGGAGGGCGCGGGACGGGGCGCGCTCACCAGCCGGACTCCCAGGCGACTTCCTCGGCGGCGAACACCGGGCCCTCGCGGCAGACCCGTTGCGGCTGGCCGTTGCTGCCCATGATCACGCAGCCGAGACACGCTCCGACCGCGCAGCCCATGTTCTGTTCCATCGAGACCTGGAGGAACGCTTTGCGGCGGGCGGCGGGCGAGCCCACAGCGTCCGGCTTGCCGCCGCCCCGCTTGCGCCCGAGCTTGGCGACCCCGAGCCGCTCCCGCCGCCCGGCGGCAAGCCGGGCGAGGGCCGCGAGCATCGGCGCCGGGCCGCAGGCGAACGCCTGGTCGGCCCACGCCTCATACGCGGGCACGAGCTCCGTGATGAACCCTCGGTGGCCGACCGATCCATCGTCGGTGGCGATGATGTACTCGACCTCGTCGGGCAGGAGCGACGACGGATAGACGTCGCGCGCCGATGCCGCCCCGAACAGGACGGTGACCTGGCGGCCGTCGCGGAGCGCCTCGTCGACAAGCGAGCGGACGCCGGCCATCCCGAGCCCACCGGCGATCAGGAGGAGGTGACGCGAGCGCGGATCGACCTCGAACGGCCGGCCGAGGGGGCCGAGCATATCGACCGCGTCGCCCGGCCGGAGGCGGGTGAACCATTCGGTCCCGCGACCGATCTTCCGGAAATGGATCGTGATCACTCCGGTCGCGGCATCCGCGGTGTTGATCGAGAACGGGCGGCGCAGGAGCAGCCCGGACAGGTCACCGGTCCGGGCGTGGACGAACTGGCCGGCCCGGGCACCGGTCGCGAGCTCGGGAGCGAGGAACGACTGGAGCCATTGGCCCGGGAGGATCTCCCGGCTGTCGACGAGCTCGGTCCGGACCAGGCGCATGGTCACCGGGTGGCGTCGCCCTCCGCCGGCTTCGACCCGTCGGCCTCGGCCTTGTCGTCGTCCTTGTCGTCCTTGTCGTCGTCGTCTTCGCCTTCGTCGTCGCCTTCGTCGTCTTCGCCTTCGTCACCTTCGTCGCCTTCGTCGTCGTCCGACTCGCCCTTGGCGGCCTCACCCTCGGCGTCGGCCTCGAATGCCGCGATCTCCGGCGCGATCGACGGAAACGCCTCGGCGAGCGCGTCGGCGAGATCACCGAAGACGTCGGTCGGGTCGTAGTACTCGACGAGCTCCTCGGCGGTCGTCAGCGGCCGCCACTCGTTGTCTTCCTCCGTCAGGACCTCGGCCCGGAACTCGCCCGATGCGGTCAGGGTCAATCGCTCGTCGTCGTCGTCGTTGACGACCAGGTCGCCGATCTTGCCGATCAGGACCGACGACGCATCCTCGAACTGCTCGAGGAGGCGAGCCTCGCTGCGCTGGCTCCGCTCCTGGAACTCGAGGGCGAGGTCGTACAGGCGCTGGGCGGCGAGCTCGTCGTCGTCGACCACGACCGGCTCCGGCTGGGTCGCGGCCCACTCGTCGGCGGCCGCGGCGTACGGATCGTGAGCGCCGATGGTGACGCTCTCGTCCGTCCCGATGCCGGCAACATCGAGCAGGTCGCCTTCCGCCGTCGGCTCCGCTTCGAGACCGGCGGCCTCACGGGCGGCCTCGGCGAAGGCCTGGTAGATGTCGGCCGGGTTGTAGAGCTCGACGAGCTCGGATGCGTTCTCGATGACCTCGGTCTCCGACGTCCATTCGCCGGTCAGCTCGTCGAGGTAGCGGGTCCGGCTGCGGAAGGTCAGGTCGGGCGCGATCGAGAGGTAGTCCGGGTCGTCATCGATGAGGACCAGACCGCCGAGCTCGTTGATCCGGTCCTTGTTGGCGTTGAGGAACTTGCGCAGCTGCTCGGTCGACTGGACGATGAAATCGGAGCGCTCGAGGGCGGCGTCGCCCGCGATCTCACCGAGCAGGTCGTTGCGGCTCGAGTCCATCGCGGTTCGCCTCCCATCGTTCGGTTGTGGTGTTGCAGTGCGTCGGATCGACATCGGGCTCCCGGGCTAGCCGTGGTACTCGAGATCGGGGCCCATCCGCTCTCGCAGGAACATCGAGTGATGACGCTGGAAGATCCATTCGCCGGCACGGTGGCCGAGGGCGCGAAGGCCATCGTCAGCCTCGAGCTTGTCCAGTGTCGCGTAGTCCGGAAGATCGAGCAGGATCACGTTGTCGAAATCCCAGCCGTGGGCGACGTTGTACCAGCCGAGAAAGCGGATCCCGTACTTGGTCTCGTACTCGCGCACCTGGCGGGCGAAGAGGGTCCGCATGTAGAACTTGAAAAAGGCATCCCGACCGCGGCGGACGGAGAAGTAGGTCGCCAGAACGGGCACGGTTCTGCGGTCCTCCACTCCAGCGATCCAGGGCGCGAATCGCGCCCGGCCCGGCAGGCACCGGGGTCGCCTATTGTCGCACGGCCCCTTCGTCGTCCGGAGGCGACTCGGCGTCGTCGTCCGGAGGCGACTCGGCGTCGTCAGTCGGCGGTGAGTCCGCGTCGTCAGTCGCGTCCTCGAGCTCGCCGACCGTCATCGTCGCGCTCCCCAGCGGACGGCGCCGGCCACGCCGATCGGCGGCCACGAGGCGAAGCAGGAAGATGATCGTCTGACCGGTGAACAGGAGGAGGATGACGACCGAGAACAGGAGGGCGGCGCTGACCGCGTCCGGCCACTGCCAGACGACGCTCAGCGGCGTCAGGACGATGAAGATGCCGAGCACGATGAGCTGGAACCGGAAGCAGCCGAGACCCGGGCCACGCTCAGGATCGAGGTCGTCGCCCTTGTACTGGACCGGCTTGGCATTGATCGTCACGAGCGGGAAGGGTATGCGATGACCGCGCCTGCCGCCGTTCGTGCCCCGCAACGCGTCGGCTGACCGGGGGCTATCCTGACGATCCTCGATCCAGCGCCATCACGCGCCTCAGACTCGATCGAGCGGAGGGGCCGCCGTGTCCCGACAACGCTGGCTCATCATTGCCCTGCCCGCGCTCGTGGTCGGGATCATCGAGGCGCTCAGCGACACCATTCTCGACCCAGTCCTGCCCTTCCCGGGTGACGCGCTGATCGTGACCCTGGCCGTGCTCCTTCTATCGATCGCAGTTTCCGGCCTGGCGTTCGGCAGGATCGACGCGCTCGGGGCCGCGCTCGCTGCGCGGAACCGGGAACTCGAGATGCGAGCGGGCTCGGCGGCGGCGATGCACAAGGTCAGCGTCGCGATCACGGCACTGGTGGATCTGCGCTCGATCCTCGACACGATCGTGGACAACGCCCGGACCCTGCTCGCGGCGGACGTGGCCGTGATCCTCCTCGTCGATGCCGACGGCGCGCTGAGGCGCTCCGCGTCCAGCGGGCCGGTCCGGGAGACCGGTGACCTCGCCGAGCGGTCGGGCGCGGATCCGGACGACCTCCTCCAATTCCTGCCGGCCGACCTGGCGACCAGTCGACTCGCCAACGCCCTGAACCGCGGGCCGGAAACGATCGGCCTGCTGGCGATCGGCTCGAAAAGGGCGAGGTCCTTCGACGCGGAAGAGGTCGAGACGCTGGCCTCGCTCGCCAACCAGGCCTCGATCGCGATCGAGAACGCTCGCCTCCAGGCGCGACTGCGGGAGCTCGCGGTCGAGACCGAGCGGGGACGGATCGCCCGCGAGATGCACGACGGGCTGGCCCAGGTGCTCGGCTACGTGAGCACGAAGTCACAGGCCGCGGATGAGCTGCTGGCGGTCGGCCGCGTCGCCGACGCCCGCGCTCAGCTCGGCGAGCTGACGGCGGCCGCGCGATCGATCTACGTCGACGTGCGCGAGGCCATCCTCGGCCTGCGCAGCCCGATCACGCCGGAGCTCGGTCTCGTCGGCGCGATCGAGGACTACGCCCGGCGCTTCGCCGATGCATCCAAGCTGGCCGTCACCGTGGAGGCCTCGTCGGAGGCCCGCGCAGCCACGATGGGCCCCGAGGCCGAGGCGCAGGTTTTCCGGATCGTCCAGGAGAGCCTGACGAATGTCCGCAAGCATGCCGCGGCGGGTCGGGTCGCGGTCCATCTCGGCCGGGTCGACGACGACCTCCTCGTCGAGCTCGACGACGACGGCCGAGGGTTCGATGAGCCGAGCCCGTGGCAGTCGACCGATTGGCCGCACTACGGCCAGGCGGCGATGCAGGAGCGCGCGGCCGACATCGGGGCGCGGATCTCGTGGGGCACGCGTCCGACAGGCGGCGGCTTCATCCGACTCGTGGTGCCGATCAACGGCTTCATCCTCGAGGTCGCGACCTGATGCGGGTCCTGTTGGCCGACGATCACGCCCTCGTCCGCGACGGGATCGCGTCGCTCCTTTCGGCATGGGGACACGATGTCGTCGGCCAGGCCGCGAACGGCGAGGACGCGGTCGCGCTGGCAGATCGGCTGGAACCGGACCTCATCCTGATGGACGTCCGGATGCCTGGCTCGTCCGGCCTGGAGGCGACTCGCCGGATCGCCGGCCGGCATCCGGCCATCGCCATCGTCATGCTGACCGTCTCGGAGGACGAGGACGATCTGTTCGAGGCGATCAAGGCCGGCGCCCGCGGCTACCTCCTGAAGAATCTCGAGGCCCGCGAGCTTCGCGCCATGCTCGAGGCGATCGCCCGGGGCGACGCGGCGATCTCGCCGGCGACGGCGTTCCGGATCATCCGCGAGTTCGCCCGCGGGCCGGTGACCGACGCCGTCGACACGCCGACCGCCCTCACGGCCCGTGAGCTGGACGTGCTCGGTCTCGTGACGGCTGGCCTCCGCAACAAGGAGATCGCTGCCCGCCTGGGGATCAGCGAGAACACCGCCAAGTTCCACCTCCGGAACATCCTCGGCAAGCTCCACGCGGAGAGCCGCACGGAGCTCGCGACACGCGCCCTCCGCGAGAGGCTCGTTCCCGACGACTGAGCCCGCTCGGGGCCGAACGGCCCGGCTGTCCCCAGCCAAAAGGATGGGACCGGCCCGCTCCCGATGAGGGTGGCGTCGCGCCTCCGCTGGTCCGATGCTCGGAATGCCGAGGACGGCGAAGGAGGCGATCGATGGGCTACCGAATCGATATCGACCACGGCGGCTGCATCAATTGCGGCATCTGCATGGACGTCTGCCCGGTCGAGGCGCTCGACATGAGCCGTCCGGAGCGGCCCGGGATCGAGTCTGGCCAGGGATTCGGACAGCCGTTCGTCTGGTCGATGGAACACCCCGTCCAGGTCGGCGAATGCATCGGCTGCACCGTCTGCATCGAGCAGTGCCCCGTCACCGTGATGACCCTCGCCACCCAGCCCGGTCCGACCGATCTCGCTCCACGGCAGGGGCCGATCCATCGACCGCTCCCGGAGAGCGGCGGCTGGGTTCCGCTCTCGGCGGTCACCCTGGAGTCGCTCAAACCGGCCCATCCGTCGCCGTGGAGCGACGTGATCGGCGTCCGGACGCCCTCGCGCTGGCCGGCCGGCAGCCCACTCCCGCACGACACCGCACCTCATCAGGCTCCATGTCAGGTGGCCTGCCCGGCCGGCACAGACGCCGGACGCTATGTCGGGCTGGTCGCCCAGGGCCGCTACGACGATGCCTATGCGGTCGCCGCCGAAGTCAACCCGTTCCCATCGGTCTGTGGCTGGATCTGCACGGCGCCATGCGAGGCCGCCTGTCGGCGGGGCGTGCTCGACGAGCCGATCTCCATCCGGACGATCAAGCGGTTCGCCGCTGAACATGGGTCGCTGCCGGCGGTCAAGCCGCCCACGACGCGGCGCCCGGAGCGGGTCGCGATCGTCGGCGGTGGTCCGGCCGGAATGGCGGCCGCCTGGTATCTCGCTCGCCTCGGATACGGGGTTACCGTCCTCGAGGCGATGCCCGTCCCGGGCGGGATGATGGCGATCGGGATCCCCGCCTACCGACTGCCGCGGGACGTTCTCCAGGCGGAGATCGCGCGGATCGTCAGTGTCGGCGTGGAGCTGCGGCTGAACGCGGTCATGGGCCGCGACTTCACCCTGGGCGACCTGGAGCGCGAGGGCTATCGAGCGGTCTTCCTCGCGACCGGCGCGTCGAAGAGCCGGCGTCTCGGGATCCCCGGCGATGACCTCACCGGAGTCGTCCCGGCCACGTTGTTCCTGAAGCGCGTCAACCTCGGCGAGGAGCCGACGCTCAGCGGCGATGTCGTGGTTGTCGGCGGCGGGAGCACGGCGATGGACGCCGCCCGTTCCGCGCTGCGTTCCGGGGCCGCATCGGTGACCGTGGCCTATCGCCGGACGAGGGCCGACATGCCGGCCCAGGTCGAGGAGATCGAAGCCGCCGAACGCGAAGGCATCACCATCCGGACCGGCCTGACCCCGGCCGAGGTCGTCGGCCGGGACGGCCAGGTCGTGGCCCTTCGCTGCCGCCCGACGGCCGCGGGCGGCGAGCAGGCCCCGTTGGATGGCCAGGTTACCGTCGATTCCGAGGCTGTCGCTGTCGACCTGCCCGGGCGAACGATCCTCGTCGCGATCGGCGAGGAGCCCGATCCATCGATCCTGCCCGAAGGGAGCGGGATCGAGGTCAGTGCCTGGGCGGGCGTCGTCGCAGACAGTCGGACGCTGGCCACCGGCCGCGCCGGGATCTTCGCCGGCGGCGACGTCGTCTCCGGCGCGAAGACGATCATCGACGCGGTGGCCGCCGGCCGCCGTGCCGCGGGCAGCATCCATGAATACCTCGCCGGGGTCCACGACGGCGAAGCCGACATTCTCCGGACAGTCCGCTACGCGACGGCGCCCGAGCACGATCTCGTGCTCGATCTCGAGCCGCGTCCGAGGTTGCACGCTCCGCTGCCCGTGGTCGACACGCGATCCTTCGCGCCGGCTCACCCGGGGTTCGACCCCGCCATGGCCCGAGCCGAGGCGGGCCGCTGCTTCCGATGCGATGCGGTCGAAGTCTGCACCACGGTCCATGTGACCGGCGGTCGCGGACCCGCCGACCGACCGGGGCTCACTCCCGGCAGACAACCGACCACCCCGAGCCAGGCCCAGCAACCGACAACGACAGGAGGTGTGGCGTGACGCCCGACCAGGTATCCGGCTTCTTCGATGCCGGCGAGAACTTCGTCGAAGGGACGATCGCCGCAGCGCTCGTCGTGCTCTGGATGCTGGCGGTCGCGCTTCATCTCGCCCGGCCGTACATGGTCCGGAACACCGGCAAGTTCAGCCTCCGCCTCGGCGCCGACCTGTGGTGGATCATCTACGTCGGGCTGCGCGACATCATCCTCGTCCAGGTCCTGCTCGGCAGCTTCATCTTCTTCTACCCGGATGTCGTCGCCGGCCAGGACCTGCCGATCACCGGCGGCCTCGCCGCGGTCTGCGCCTTCGCCGCGCTCCTGATCAAGCTCACGACCGCAGGCGATCGCGACATCAACGGCTATCGCTGGCAGGTGATCCTGATCGGGGTCGGGGCAGCGCTGTACATCGGCCCGTACTTCCTCGGAACCCAGATGACCGAGCTCACCGGACAGCGGGTCGACACGATCATGCCGTTCCTCGTCAGCTCGAAGAACCTCGACCTGGCGCTGCCGCTCTGTTACCTGTCGGGCGCGCTGGCCGGCGCGTGCGGCGTGATCGCCGTCCTCTACAACCTCCGCGGCACCGGCCGGCGGCCGGCTGCGATGACGACGACCGAGGAGAACGCACGATGAATGCCGACGATCTGGCCACTGCGCTGACGACTGGTGCCTCGGGCTGGCTCGTCCTGTCCGTCGCGGCAGTCCTGCCGATCCTGTGGGCGTTCACCCTCGTGCTCCACTTCGCACGGCCGTACGTGATCCGGTTCCTGGGCGGGCTCACCCTCCGCTTCGGCGGCGACGTGTGGTGGCTGTCCTACGTCCTGTTCCGGGACGCGATCCTCGTGATCACGCTCGGTCTGAGCATGATCTTCCTCATGCCCAACCTGTACCTGAAAGTCGGCCTGCCGATCACGGCGCCGATCGCGACCGTCGTCCTGTTCTGGGCGTTGCTCGTCAAGCTCGTCCGCGACACGGACGACGATCCGGGCGCGTTCCGGATCTTCAGCGTCCTGCTCGTGATCGCCTCGATCCTGTACATCGTGCCGCAGGTCTACGGCCTCGAAGCCGCCGACCAGGAGTATCTCGGGAGCCTTCCCGCGACCCTGATCAGCAGTGAGAACCTCGACCTGGCCCGGCCGATCCTGTGGATCAGCCTGGCGCTGTTCGCCGCGACCGGGGCGGGCCTGTTCACCCGGTTCCTCGTCATGCTGGGCCGGGCGGATGGCCCCGCCGAGGAGGCCGCCCAGCCCGGCTCGACGGCCGGCTGACCAGGAGGATCGACGACCGTCGCCTCGCTCGACGGGTGCGTGTGGCGCAACGGCCGCGGAGATCCTGGCGTCAGGCGCCGGGTTCGGTCTCCGGCACGTGCGCCAATCCGCTGCCACGGCGGGCGAGCCGGTCCTGCAGCCGGAACCATTCGCCCGCGAACGGCAGGAACCACGGATGGCCTTCGTACGGCGCCGGCACCAGCGGGAACTTCAGCTTCGAGAGGGCCGGCGCCGGGCCGCCGCCCAGCCATTCGCCGACCGCCGTCCCGAGGGCCGTCATCAGGGCCACGCCGGTCCCGCAGCAGCCCATCGCGTAGGTGATCCCGTCCTTCCGCCCGACGTGCGGCATCCGGTCGAAGGTGAAGCCGACGTTCCCGCCCCAGGCGTACTCGACCCGGTAGCCGGCGAGCTGCGGATGGACCTCGAGCATGCCCTTGTGGAGGATCCCTGCCGTCCGGTCGACCGAGGTCGGCAGGAAGCTCGCCCGGCCTCCGAAGATCATCCGGCGGTCCTCCGACACGTGCCAGTAGTAGAGGAAGTTCTTCGTGTCGAAGAACGCCCGGCCCTTCGGCGAGAGGGTCCGTGCCAGCTCCTCGGGGAGTGGCTCGGTGGCGATGATGTAGCTCCCGATCGGGATCACCCGGCGGCGCAGGTCGGGGACGACCCCGTCGGTGTAGCCGTTCGTCCCGACGATGACCTCATTCGTCAGGATCGCGCCGCGATCGGTCTCGACCACGAGCCGGCCGTCCGCCTGGCGACGGATCGTCCGGGCCCGGACGCCCTCGTGGAGATCGGCGCCGGCCGCATCGGCCGCGGCCGCGAGGCCCGCGAAGTACTTGCCGGGATGGAGCAGGCCGCTCGGCGGGAAGACCAGGCCGCCGTGGTAGAACGTCGTCCCGATCTCCTCGTGGAGGCGCTCCTTCGGGATGTATTCGGCCTCGACGCCGAACCGCGCCAGCGTCGCGACCGAGTCGCGGAGATCGTCCGCGTGGGACGGCGCCCAGGCGAGGTCGAGGAAGCCGCGCTCGCGGAACTCGCAATCGATCTGCTCGTCGGCGATCAGGCGCTTGACGAGCTCGTAGCCGGCCATCGTCTCGCCGAAGAGCGCCCGGCCCGTTTCGTCGCCGTAGCGCTCGATCAGGGCCTGCGGACCCCATTTGAACCCGGGATGAACGATCCCGCCGTTGCGGGTCGAGCCGCCGAACCCCAGATGCTCGGCCTCGAGGAGGGTGACCGCGGCGCCCCCTCGGGCGAGGACCCGAGCGGCGTTGATCCCCACGTACCCGCCGCCGATGACGACGACATCCGCGCTGTCGGGAAGTTGGCGATCGCGACGCGACGGCAGGACCGGCATCGTGTCGTGCCAATACGGCCGCCGCTCGTAGTCGCGGTTCAGGGCCGATCCTCGTCGGGCGCTCGTAAGGGCCATCGCCGGGAGCCTAGCCCAGCGCGGACCGCGACGCGTCTCCGTTGCGCCGGACGGATGATGGTCCGCAGCGCCCCGGTGAACCGATGTCGGGCGAGCGGCATCGAATGGGTGAACGCGTCAGGAGGGACCCGCGCATCGGACCCGCGATCGACCGGTCGCTGATCGACCGGGCCCGGAACGGCGATCTCGACGCGTTCGAGTCGATCGTCAACGCCCGGATGGACGCCGTGTACCGACTGACCAGCGCGATCCTCGGCAACGAGGCCGACGCCCGCGACGCCGCCCAGGAGACGTTCGTCGCCGCGTGGCGTCAGCTGGCGCGCCTCCGCGAGCCCGAGAAGTTCGAGGCCTGGCTCCAGCGGATCGCGATCAACGCCGCACGCCAGACGATGCGTGCGCGCAGCCGGCGCAGGATCCGCGAGATCCCGTCATCGACGGTCGTCGCGCTGGCGGAGCGGGTGGCGGGCGGCCCGCGCGACGACGCGGCCATCCTCGACGCGGCCCTCGCGACCATGCCGATCGATCAGCGGGCGATCCTCGTCCTCCACCACCTGGAGGGCCGGTCGATCACGGAGCTGGCGGCGATCCTCGACATTCCGGAAGGCACGGCCAAGTCGCGCCTGTTCGCCGCGCGGCGGGCGCTCGCGGCGGCCATCACGGCAAGTGAGGCAGGCGGCCGATGACGTCGCTCCTGACGGCCGACTGGGACGACGAGCGGCTCGACGCCGCCTTCGCGGCCCGCGCCGACGCGGCGCCGGCGACGCCGCCGGACCTCGCAGCGGTCGTCGAGCGGCTCGCCCGCCAGCCGCGCCCAGCGCGGGGG
>DATAIW010000093.1:0-7362 GCA_036262455.1 Candidatus Limnocylindrales bacterium
GGGCTTGCCGGTCGCCGACCTGGTCAACCAGGGTGACTTCGGCCGGGTCATGGCCGAGTTCTGGGCCGACGGCCCGAAGTCCGAGACGCCACCCGGCCACTGGAATGTCCTCGCCAACCTCGCCTCGGACGAGCTTGCCCCCGACCTCCACATCGCGGGCGCCGGACCGACCATCGGCCGGCTGGAGTGGGACGTGAAGCTGTATCTCGCCCTGAACGGCGCCGTCCACGACGCGGCCATCGCCGCCTGGGGACTCAAGGGCCATTATGACTCGATCCGGCCGATCTCGATGATCCGCTACATGGGCGGGCTGGGCCAGTCGAGCGACCCGAAGGGGCCCGCGTACGACAAGGCGGGCCTGCCGCTCGTGCCGGGCCTCATCGAGGTCATCACCAGGAAGTCGAGTGCGGCCGGCCAGCGCCATGCCGCGCTGGCAGCAGACGTCGGCAGGATCGCGATCAAGGCCTGGGGCGGCAACCCGGCCGACCCGAAGACCCAGGCGTCCGGCGCGGTCTGGATGCTGGCCGGCGACTGGGTCCCCTACCAGATGCCGACGTTCGTGACTCCGGCGTTCGCGGCGTATGCCTCCGGCCACAGCTCGTTCAGCCGGGCAGCCGCCGAGGTCATGACCGCCTTCACCGGCAGCGAGTACTTCCCCGGCGGGCTGAGTGGCTACACGATCAAGGCCGACTCGCTCAAGTTCGAGAAGGGACCGACGACCGACATCCAGCTCGAATGGGCGACGTACTACGACGCCGCCGACCAGGCCGGCCAGTCGCGGTTGTGGGGCGGGATCCACATTCAGGCCGACGACTTCAACGGCCGGATCATCGGCTCACGCTGCGGCAAGGAGGCATGGATGCTGGCCCAGCGGTACTACGCCGGCCAGGTCACGCCGTGAGACGGCCGCCGGGTCCTCGCCGCCCCCCTGATCCGGACGACCGCCGCCCGGGAGGATCGGGGCTGCCATGACACGACGGCGAAACGTCGCGATCGTCGCGGCGCTCGCCGTGGTCGGCGCGGTCGGGGTCGCCGCTTCGATTCGGGTCCTGCGCCCTGGAGCGACCTCGGCCGCGCTCGGCGCGCCGCATTTCGTCGACGAGCGGGCGACGGCCGGGCTCGTCGCGACCTACGACGGTGACTCGGACTTCGCGACTGGGGGCGGGGTCGCTGCCTTCGACTGCGACGACGACGGACGGTCGGACCTGCTCGTCGCCGGCGGTGCCGGCCCGTCGACGATCGATCGCAACGAGAGCCCGGTGGGTGGTCCCCTGCGTTTCGCTCCCGCCGCCTCCGGCACCGCCGGCTCGCAGGACGCAGTGCTCGGGCCGGGCGTGCTTGGCGCGTATCCACTCGACGTCGACGGGGATGGCCACGTCGACCTGGCGATTCTCCGGACCGACGGCCTGCGGCTGCTCCGCGGGATCGGGGATTGCCGGTTCGCCGACGGCAACCCGGCATGGTCGCTCGACGGCGGGTCAGGCTGGACGTCCGGGTTCAGCGCGTCATGGGAGGGGACGGCGACCCTGCCGACCCTCGCGATCGGCCACTACCTGAAGGTCGTCGCCGGCACACCGACCTTCGACTGCGACGACGACGCGCTCGTCCGGCCGCTGGTCGAGGGCTCGGCCTATGGCGCTCCCCTGACCCTCGCGCCGGGCTATTGCACGCTGTCGATGCTGTTCAGCGACTGGGATCGTTCGGGACGGCGCGACCTTCGAGTGACCAACGACCGCCAGTACTACCGCGACGGCGAGGAACAGCTGTGGCGGGTCGAGCCGGGCGCCACGCCGCGCCTCTATACCGACGCCGACGGCTGGCGCCGCGTCGAGATCTGGGGCATGGGCATCGCCAGCCAGGACGTGACCGGCGATGGGTATCCGGACGTGTACCTGACCAGCCAGGGCGACAACAAGCTCCAGACCCTCGCTGCCGGCGCGGCCCAGCCGGGCTATCGCGACATCGCCCTGAAGCGCGGGGTGACCGTCACCCAGCCGTTCACCGGCGGCGACGCGTTGCCCTCGACCGCCTGGCATCCCGAGTTCGAGGACGTCAACAACGACGGGTTCATCGATCTCTTCGTCTCCAAGGGCAACGTCAACGTGATGCCGGACTACGCGGCGAAGGACCCGAGCAACCTCCTCCTCGGCCAGCCCGACGGCACGTTCGTCGAGGGCGCCGGCGCCGCCGGCATCGTCACCTTCGACCGCGGCCGCGGGGCGGCGATTGCCGACTTCAACCTCGACGGCCTGCTCGACCTCGTCCAGGTCAACTACGGCCAGCCGCTCCGGGTGTGGCGGAACGTTGGCGGCGGCGACGCGACAACGCCGACCGGGCTGGGCTCGTGGCTCGCCCTGAGGCTGTCCCAGCCCGGTCCGAACCGCGACGCGATCGGCGCCTGGGTCGAGGTCCGCGTCGGCGACACGACGACGACCCGCGAGCTGACCGTCGGTGGAGGTCATCTCGGTGGCAAGCTCGGCTGGGTCCATTTCGGCATCGGGACGGCCGACGGAGCCGACGTCCGCGTCCGCTGGCCCGACGGAGAGACCGGCCCGTGGCTCCATGCCGCGGCGGACGGGTTCTTCGACATCGAACGGGGCGCGACTGCCATCCAGCCATGGACGCCGGCCCATCCGTGATGGAGGATCGAGCACGATGACCGCCCGGATTCCGCGCCTCGCCGAGATCGGGCTGCCACCCGACTTCGGCGCACCGGACCTGTGCCCCGAGCCGCCCCGCGAGCGATACGCGGAGCGGATCGAGCAGCTCCGCGCCCGGATGACGGGCCGCACCCGGACGTCCGGCGGCATCCGCCGCCTGCTCGGCGGACTCCGGCCGGGGATGACCGAGCGCGAGGCCGTCCGCCTGCTCGACTGGGACGGCACGCCGCTGTCGTGCCACCTGATGCTCTCGAGCGGGCCCCGGGCCACGCTCGGGCTGCTCAGCCCCGGCGATCGCGTCATCGAGCGCGGCGACCGATTCACCGTCGCGTTCGGGATCTGGGGCGCCCTCAACTGCCGGGCCGGGTTCGTCGTCGACAATGCCGAGGGGCTGCCGGCAGGGATCCGCGACTACGTCGAGCGCCTCGTCGGGCCGTACTTCGCCGCCGTCGCCGAGTGGTACGAGACGATCCGGATCGGGATCCCGGGCGGCGCCCTCCAGACGGTCGTCGACCGCCATCTCGGCGATCCGTTCTTCGGGACCTTCCTGAACCCGGGCCACCAGATCCACCTCGACGAATGGGTCAACTCGCCGATCTCGCCCGGCTCGACGATCCCGCTGCGGTCGGGCATGGCGTTCCAGGTCGACATCATTCCGGCGACCGGCGGGCCGTACTTCACGACGAACATCGAGGACGGGATCGCCCTCGCCGACGAATCCCTGCGGGAGGCCTTCGCGGCGTCGTATCCGGGCGCCTGGGAGCGGATCGAGGCACGCCGGCGGTTCATGGCCGAGGAGCTCGGCATCCGGCTCCATCCCGACGTGCTCCCCTTCTCCAACCTGCCAGCCTACCTGCCGCCGTTCCTCCTCCGACCCGACCGGGCGATGACGATGGTCGAAGCGGGCTCATGAGCGGATCCGCCGGCGACATCGTCCGGCTCGCCGACCGCGCGATCGAGATCGAGGTCCTGCCTGCCGCCGGTGCGCGCCTCCACCGGTTGCGCGTCTTCGGCCACGATCTGCTGCGGACACCCGACGATCTGCAGCGCCACGTCGACGATCCGTACTTCTGGGGCAGCTACCCGATGGCGCCGTGGTGCAACCGGGTGCCGAGCGGACCCGCCCTCGCCGCCGGGCGGGCGATCGACCTGCCGGCGAGCTTCCCGGACGGGACCGCGATCCATGGCCAGGTCGCCCGGCGACCGTGGCAGGTCGCGGGGCACGGCCGGTTCCAGATCGACGGTGGCGGAGATGGCTGGCCGTGGTCGTACGGCGTCGAGCAGGAGATCCGGATCGGCGACGGCGTGCTCCTGCTCCGGCTGCGCCTGACGAATCGGTCCGACGAACCGATGCCCGGTGGCATCGGGTTCCATCCGTGGTTCCGGCGTCCGATCCGGGTCGCGATCGCCGCCGCGACGGTCCACCCGGTCAACGTCGCGACCGAAGCGCTGCCGGTCCCGGTCAGCGGCCGATACGACCGGCGCCGACTCGAGCCGATGCCGGACGGCCTCGATTCGGCGTGGGCCGACCTGAGCGACCCGCCGGTCGTCCTCGACTGGCCCGACGCCGGGGTCCGGGCGACGATGTCGATCGATGCCCCGAACCGGTTCATCGTCGCGGCCAGCCCGATCGCCATCGATGCCGTGGCCGTCGAACCCGAGACCCAGGCCCCCGACGGGTTGCGCCGGCTCGCTCGCGGCGAGCCGGGCGGTCTCGTCCTCCTGCCGCCCGGTGGATCGCTGGAGCTGGTCGTCCGGCTCGCCTTCGAAACCGTCAGCGACCGTCCGGATCCGGCGCGCCAAAGGTGACAGGACCTGACGCAGCCCGGGCCCACGATGACGACATGAACCGACCGACCCTCCTCACCACGATCGCGGCCGGTCGCGATCGCCTCGACGCCACCCTCGCGAGCCTGTCCGATGCGGCGATGCTCGACCGGATCGACGAGGCGTGGACCCGCAAGGACATCCTCGCTCACCTCGCCGCATGGGAGCGCCGCGTCATCGAGCATTTCGAGACCCTCCGGGCGGGGGACGCCCCCGACGGATCGATCGAGACCGACGACCTCAACAACCGCTTCTTCGTCCTCGACCGCGACCGCCCGCTCGAGGACGTGCGCGCCGGGGAACGCGATGCCTTCCGGGCGGTCCTCGGCGCGATCGAGCGGGCGTCCGACGAGGAGCTGTTCGACGGGCAGCATTTCGGGTGGACCGAGGGCGACCCGCTCGCCGACTGGTTCCGCGGCAATACCGACGAGCACTACGACGAGCACCTGGAGCAGCTGACCCGCTCAGCCCGCTGAGCGCTCATTGGGTCGCGCGCCCGGCGAGGCCGACCCGGTTCCCACCGGGCCATCTCGTCTAGCGCACACCTCGGCGCCTTGAGGCGGGTATCGCCGCCTGCTCCGGTCGATTCATTGCGCTCGATGCACGAATTCAACCAGACGCGGCTGTCAACGGCTCCTTTCAGTCGAGTTCGTTGCACCCGGACGCAACGGAACCGGTTGCCTTCGGCGCCTCAGCCCGCGACGTGGGCCCGGGTCAGGTCGGCCGGCGTCGGCGCCCCGAGCAGGGTCATCGCCAGGATTGTCTCGGTCCGGAGGATCGCGAGTGCCCGTTCGACCCCGGCCTGGCCGCCCGCGGCGAGGGCCCACAGGATCGGACGGCCGACGAGCACGCCGCGCGCCCCGAGGGCAACGGCCGTCACAACGTCAAGGCCGCGCCGGATCCCGCCGTCGACCCAGACCTCCGCCCGGCCGCCGACTGCGGCGACCACCTCCTCGAGCGCGTCGGCGGTCGCCACCGTCCGATCGAGCTGGCGGGCGCCGTGGTTCGACACGATGATCCCCGCGACCCCGTGCTCGACCGCGATCCGGGCGTCCTCCGCGGTCAGGATGCCCTTGAGGAAGATCGGCAACGACGACCAGCTCTGGATCGCCGCCAGGCCGGACCAGGCAAGACCCTGGTCGAGTTGGTCCGCGAGGATGTCGTAGCCGCTGTCGCGAGCGCCGCCGTGGGATGCATGATCGGGCCCGGCGCCGCCGTCGAAGTTGCCGTGTGGGACCGCCAGGTTGAAGCCCGAGCGAAGGTCCCGTTCGCGATAGCCGAGGACCGGCAGGTCGACGGTGACCACGATCGCGCTGTAGCCGGCCGCCGCCGCCCGCTCGACGAAGCTCCGGCTCCGGCGCGGCTCGGCCTGGGGATAGAGCTGGAACCAGCGAACTGCATCCGGCGCGGCAGCCGCGACCTCCTCGATCGAGTTCGTCGACATCGTCGAGAGGGTGAACGGGATCCCGGCGGCCGCGGCGGCGCGGGCCGTCGCGATCTCGGCGTCGGGATGGGCCAGGCCGTGGGCCGCCATCGGGGCGATGGCGAGCGGCAGCGCGACCGGCCGGGCCGCCATCGTCGTCGACGGATCGACCCGGCTGACGTCGACGAGGACGCGTGGTCGCAGACGGCGTTTCCGCCAGGCTGCCTCGGCCTCCCCGAGCGACTGCTCGTCCCAGGCCCCGCCGGCGACGTAGTCGAACGCCGCCGGATCCATCGTGCGTCGGGCAAACGCTTCGAATTCAGAGACGCCGACGATCCTCGCGAGGTCCACCGTCCCTTCGACGATCGTCATCGGCGGAGGCCCATCCGGACCGCGGCCAGCCATCCGAGCGCCAGGGCGCCGTGGGCCGTGACGATCACCCCGACGACGAACAGGTAGCCCTCGGGATCGCCGGCCAGGGCGTCGGACATCTCCGACCCGAGGACGAACAGGCCGAAACCGACAGCGGCGACTGCCAGCACGCCGAGGGCAGCCGCCAGCCCGGCCGGGAACGGCGGCGCGCGGCGGACGGGACGGATCGCCAGGAACGACGCGGCGGCGAAGCAGACGACCCCGACCGTGACGAGGGACCACAGCTGGACATGGCCGGGATCACGTGTCGGCAGAACGTTCAGGACGACCGACGCGAGCCAACCCGCCAGCACCACGCTGGCGATCGACAGCGTCTCGAGGCCCACTCGGAGGCTCGTCGTCATGGACCGAGCCTAGCCGATGATCTCCAGGTTCGCGAGGCTTGCCAGCATCGTCTTTCGCCCGACAGCCGGGTCCTTGAATGCGACGGTGATCTCCTCGTCGCTTCGCGTCAGCTTCGAGGTGACGACGATCCCGTCGCCCCAGCGGCCGTGGCGGATCCGATCACCGTCCCGATACTGCCGCTCGCCGGGGATGATCGGGCGAGCTGGGCGAGCAGGTTCGGCGCGCGCGGCCGGGCTCGCTGCGCCGGGGATCGTCGCGCCGGGGCGTGCCAGCGAGCCCGATGGCGCGCCCTCGTCGTACGCCTCGCGCCTGGCGGTCAGGTCACGGGTCGGGCGGAACGCCTGGCCGGGCGGCGGGGCGCCCGGGGTGCCGCTCCCCTGGCGGTAGGCGGCTCCGCCACCGAGTCCGTTTCGGATCGGCCGGCCGAACCGCGTCGTGCCGCGCACGCCGAAGGCGAGATCCATGTCGACATCCAGGCCGGCGCTACCCGACGCGAGATCCGGCCCGATCATCAGCTCGGCCGGGATCTCGAGGAGGAACCGCGACGGAACCGACGGCTGGCCCATCCCCCAGGTCGCCCGTCGCCAGGCGTGGGACAGGAACAGGCGGCGCATCGCCCGGGTCATCCCGACATAGGCGAGGCGGCGCTCCTCCTCGAGCTCCTTCTCGTCGTCG
>DATAIW010000094.1:0-3548 GCA_036262455.1 Candidatus Limnocylindrales bacterium
CCCGACGGGCGCTCAGCCCGGCGGTCCCCCTCCGGCGCCCGCCGAGCCGCGCCAGCGCTGGCGGCTGACCTTCGCCCGTGATGCGGTCGCCGCGGACCAGGTCGGACGAGCCGTTCTCGACGCGTGGCAGGAGTCGCTCGCCGCATCCGGCCTGCGCCTTGCCGGGCTCGAGGCCGGTGGTGCCGGACGGGCCCGGATCGCATTCGCCGCACCGCTTCCCGCCGCCGCGCGCGGCGAAGCCGAGCTCGCCGACCTGTGGCTGCTCGAGCGTCGACCGCTGTGGTCCGTCCGCGAGGCCCTGGCCGATCGATTGCCGGCTGCGCATCGCTGGATCGGCGCCGAGGACGTCTGGCTCGGAGCACCGGCCCTTGCCGGCCAGGTCGTCGCCGCCGATTGGCGGGTCGAGCTCGCCGGGCCGGGGCTTGTCGGCGACGGAGCACGCGATCGGATCGCCGAGGCCGCGATGAGCTGCCGCGGACGCGTCTCAAGGGCTCGTCGGAGAAGCGCTACGACCTGCGGCCCCTCGTCGCGGAGGTGACGATCGAGCCTGCCGCCGGATCATCCGCGGAGGCGCCCGTCGTCGTCCGCCTCCGGACGCGGATCCATCCCGAGCTCGGAGCCGGCCGGCCCGAGGAGGTCATTGCGGCGCTGGCGGAGGTGGCCGGCATCGCGCTGGAAATCGCCGCGATCGCCCGGGTCCGGCTCCTGCTCGCCGACGATCAGCCCGGGCGCGGTCGCCGGTAGGGCTCGGGCGCTCGCGCCGCCCTCGACTACGGCAACGAGCGACCGCGGGAGCTGGTCAGCCCTTCAGTTCGAGGATCGAGAGGGCGTTCCTGCCGGGGTCGACGATCCAGGCCATCCACGCGAAGCCGAAGTCGGCGACGCCGTTCTCCGTCTTCAGCCCGGGCAGGTCGTATTCCTCGATCGTGACACCGCGGGATCGCAGCTCGGCGAGCTCCGCAGCAAGGTCGGGAACGTCCCAACCGATCTGTGTCTGGCTGTCCGCGGTCCCGGTCGTGCTCTTCGTGACGACGAGCTTCGTCCCGCCGCAGCGGAACTCGATCGCATGCTCGTCCTCCTTGAGGATCTCGAGACCGAGCTTGTCGTGGTAGAAGGCGCGGGTCTCCATGAGGTCCAACGACAGCAGGACCGGATGGACGGGATGGTTTCCGAGCATGCATGCCTCCCTGTGGCGGACGGCGACCGGCGGCGCGCCCACATCGTCGTCGATACGCGACGGACCGTGCTCGACGGTCAATTGACGCTCGGGCGCCTCTCGCCATACACTCCGCGTCCGCGCTCAGGCCACGGCCGGCGCCTCTCCATGTCCGTTGTCGCGGTCGGACCACGACCGCCACGCCAGTGTTCGAAGGGTTCCATGTACGCAGTCATCGAGACCGGCGGGAAGCAGTACCGCGTCGAGGTCGGCACCGAGCTCGAGGTCGAGCTGCTCCATGCCGAGCCCGGCGACAGCATCAAGCTCGAGCGAATCCTTCTCGTCGTCGATGGCGATGAATCCGCGATCGGCCATCCCATCGTCGCCGACGCGGCGGTCGAGGCCGACGTCGTCCGTCGCGATCGCGGCGTGAAGACGGTCTCGTTCAAGTACCGCCCGAAGGCCCGGAGCCGGGTCAAGAAGGGTCATCGCCAGGAGCTGATGATCCTCCGGATCACGGACGTCAAGCTCGGCAGCAAGAGCGCCGCCGCCGACAAGCAGAAGGCCGACGCCGCCGCCAAGACCGAGCGCCAGCGGCTCGAGGAGGCTGCCGCCAAGCAGGCCGCCGAGGACGCTGCTCTCGCCGCGAAGCTCGCGAAGGCCTCGGCCGCGAAGACACCGCCAAAGGAGTCGGCCACGAAGGCCGACAGCAAGGCGGCGCCGAAGCCGAAGTCGACCGCCAAGGCAGCCACCAAGCCCGCCACCAAGACGAGCGCCAAGGCCCCGGCGGCCAAGGCCGACTCTCCGAAGACCCCGCGCGCCAAGACGCAAAGCGGGGCGGCCGACGCCAAACCGAAGAATGCACCGGCCGCCAAACCGAAGCCGCGCGCAACGAAGAAGGACGAGTAGATTCGATGGCCCACAAGAAAGCCGGTTCCAGCTCGAAGAACGGGCGCGACTCGGTCGGCCAGCGACTGGGCGTGAAGGTCGGCGACGGCCAGCTCGTCCCCGCCGGCTCGATCATCGTTCGCCAGCGGGGCATGACGTTCATTGCGGGCACCGGGACCGGGCTCGGCAGGGATTACACCGTGTTCGCGACCCTGACCGGCAAGGTCAAGTTCGAGCACGCCACCAGGAACAAGAAGCGGATCCGGGTCGAGGCCGTCGAGGCTCCGACCGCACCCGCCGCTGCGAAGGCCTGACGCCCGACCAGCAGTAGCCGGCGATCACCGGCTGGGCCATCGCCCGGCACGGACGACGTCGGAGGAGAACCATCGTGAAGCCCGACATCCATCCCAAGTACTTCGAGGCCAAGGTCCACTGCGGATCGTGCGGCACCGAGTGGACCGTGGGATCCACCCGACCCGAGCTCCGCGTCGACGTCTGCTCGAACTGCCACCCGTTCTTCACGGGCAAGCAGACGATCATCGACACGGCCGGCCAGGTCGAGCGGTTCCAGAAGCGCCTGGAGCGCTCCGCCCGAGCGTAGGTTCTCGTTCCTTCTTCGCAACTGCCGAACGGCGGGTCTCCGGACCCGCCGTTTTCGATTCCCGAGATCGATCCACGCGATCCACGGCGATCAGGGTCACCGATCAAATCGGGGCGCGATGAGCGTCGCACCCTCGCCCCGGAACCCGTTGAGCGTCGGTCTGGTGCACCTGCCGCGCTCATTGGATCCGATTCCGATCAGCCTGAGCGATCAGGGTGGCCGGGAATGAACCGCGGTGCGACGTCCGTACTCTGATGGGGTGAGTGGCGGCGAACGGCAGGGAGGCGGAGTGTCGGAGCGGCTCGTCGAGCAGGCCCGGCGCGGGGATGCCGATGCCTTCGTCGCCCTGATCGAGGAGCGGCAGGTGGCGATGACCCGGGTGGCGACGGCGATCCTGCGTGATCCGGCCGACGTCGCCGACGCGCTCCAGGAGACGCTCGTCTCGCTCTGGCGCGAGCTGCCCTCGCTGCGCTCGGTCGATGCCTTCCCGGCGTGGGCCGATCGGGTGCTGGTCAACGCCTGCCGGCTGGTTCTTCGGCGGCGCGGCCGGCGGCGCCTGCGCGAGATCGCGCTCCCGGGCGTGGAACGAGCCGGAGGCGGGGCCATGGGGCCCGCTGCCGGGCGGTCGGCGGGATTCGACACGAACGTGGCCGAGCGGGACGCGTTCGATCGAGCGTTCGAGACGCTCGATGCTGATGCCCGGGCGATCCTCGTGCTCCACCACCTCGAGGGCCAGCCGATCGCCGCGATCGCCGTGGCCCTCGGGATCCCGCACGGAACGGCGAAGTCGAGGCTGTTCACCGCACGGCGCCGGCTCGAGGAAGCGCTGGCACGCGAGGAGCGGGATGAGAGCGGTCGTGACCTGGCGACGGAGAGCCGACGATGACCCCGCTGACCGACGAG
>DATAIW010000095.1:0-8231 GCA_036262455.1 Candidatus Limnocylindrales bacterium
TCTGGCGCGCGACGACGTCGTCGGCCCGGACCGCGCCGATCAGCCGTTGGGCGACCTGGGTGAGGATCTGGTCGCCGGCCGCGTGGCCGTAGGAGTCGTTGACGCGCTTGAAGTCGTCGAGGTCGGCGAACAGCAGGGCGACCATCCCGCGGTTCCGAACCTGCCGGGCCAGCGCCCGCTCGAGGTGGTCGCGGAGCAGGACCCGGTTGGCCAGCCCGGTCAGCGGATCGTGGAGGGCATCGTGGATGAGCTTCGACTCCAGCAGCTTGCGGTCGGTCGTGTCGATGAGCAGGCCCTGCGAGACCTGCCGCCCACTGTGGGTGTCGTCGGGCATCGCGTAGGCCTCGTCGCGGACCCAGACCTCGGAGCCGTCGCGGGCGAGCATCCGGTACTCGGCCCCCAGGGGTTGACCGGTCCGCCAGTGATCGGCGTACGCGGCGATCGCGGCCTCGCGGTCGTCGGGGTGGATCCGGCTGGGCCACAGCTCCGGATCGTCCACGAGCTCGTCGGGTCGATAGCCGAGGATGCCGCTGATCTGCGGGCTCATGTAGGCGAGGCGCCCCCCGTCGGAGACGTCGGGATCGGCCATGTCGATGTAGACGGCGGCGGGGACGTGCTCGACGAGCAGGCGCAGGCGCGAGCCGGCCTCCTCGACTTCGCGGGTCCTTCGCTCGAGGGTCGCCGCTGAGCCTCGCAGGCGACGCAGGAGGACGACGCCGGCGCCGACGACGACGCCCAGGGCGACGACGACGCCGACGGCAATGACGGGCGGCGCGATCGGGCCCGATCCAGCGCCGATCAGGCCGATCCAGGCGAGCGCCGCAAGGACGAGTGCGCCGCCGAACAACCCGACCGCGGGGAGGCGGTCGGGCACGTCGAAGCGACGCATGGGCCGATCCATCCGGTGACGCTACGCCCGCGCTGCGACCCCGCCTACCACCGAATCGGGCCAGTACGCGACAGGAGTGCTAACGCTCCTCGTCCGCGCGGTCCGACGAGTCGCGATCGCGGCGCAGCCAGCTCAAGGGTCGACCGCTCGGGACCGCGTGCAGGATCGACTCCGAACCGTCGTCGTTCGCGCCCTGCGCCACCGCGACAAGCACGCCGGATTCGGCGACGTCAGCTGCCGAGCCCGCATCGGTCGACCCATCGGCCGATACGTCAGCCGACAACTCCAGCGGTGCGGCCGAGCCCGAGGCGTTCCACGCGGCGAACGACGCGGCCAGCCTGGACCCGGAGTCAGGGTCCATCACACCGACCCCGGTCGGCTCTGGGGCGTCGTTGTCCTGATCCGTCGATGGAGCGTCGCCGACGGAGGTCGCCGGCGTCGCGTCCGCCTCGCCGGCCTGGTCGAGCGTCGGGAAGACCGGCCGCTGGCTGGCGTGCTGGGCGATCGCGACCGGATCGGTCTCTCGATCCAGCGCGCCGAAGAAGGCGTCGACGTCGACTCGATAGGTGGCGATCGCCGCCTCGACCCCCTCGCCCTCGCGGTCGACCTTCGCGCCGTGCTCGGCAAGGCTCTTCTGGAGGTCCTCGCCGAGCGCCGCCGCGCGGCGCTCGTGCTCGAGCTGGATCCGCTGTCGTTCGTCCTCGGCCCAGGCATCGATCGCCTTGAGGTCGTCGGCTGCAAGCCCGCGCATCTTCTCGGCTTCAGACTCGCGACGCGTCTGGATCGCGGCGAGGTGCTCCTCGCGGCGGCGGTCGGTCTCCGTGGCGATCCGGGCCCGCTCTGCACCGACCGTCGTCTGCATCGCCCGGACGAGCTCGCTGAGGAAGGTCGCGGCATCGTCGGAGCTGGTCGACGTGGCCGCTGGCTCCGCGGTCGGATCGACGTCCGCCACCTCCGTTTCGGGGGCGACCGCGATCGCATCCTCGTGCTGTGTCCCGTTCGCGCTCCATGAAGCGCCGGTCTCCGAGGTGGAGGCGCTGTCAGACCCGGACTCTGGCTGCTCGGACATGTCGAAACCTCGTGTCTCCGCCACCCCGCGACATCCCGGTCGTCGCGCAACCCGACGGGCAGCGATGGTACTGCCGCTCTTGACTTCGGGCAACGCCCAGCTCGATATCGGGTCGCCCGGGGGCGGGTTCGTCAAGATAGATCCGATCCGCCATCGGTCGCCGTCAATGCATGTACGTCCGAGACCCGACGAACGTGTCGACGGCCGCACCGGTGGTGGAGGGCATCGAATGCCTCGCAGAATCTGGCTGGCAGCGATCGTCGCGGCCATCGCGTCGATGGGCGTCGCGCTCGCACCAGCGGCGGCGGCTGACCCGGGGGTCGCCAACGGGCGGATCGCCTTCGGCACCCGCGCGAACGGGAGCTTCAACATCGAGACGGTCATGCCGGACGGGACGGACCTGAAGGCTGTGACCAGCGGGACCGGCTTCCACCTCTGCCCGGACTACACGCCCGACGGCCGGCAGATCGTCTTCTGCGCCAACACCAGCGGCGCATTCGAGCTGTGGACCATGAAGCAGAACGGCGGCAAGCCCACGCAGCTGACCCACTTCGGGGGGTTCGCGACCTTTCCGGACGTGTCACCGGACGGCTCGAACATCGCGTTCAGCGGCTTCCTCGGGGACCCGGCGAACGACCAGATCTTCGTCGTCGACGCGGCCACCGGCGGGGGAGTCGTCCAGCTGACCACGTGCCCGGATGCGCATCCGTGGTGCTTCAGCAGCTACCCGGTCTGGTCGCCGGACGGCAGCAAGATCGCGTTCAGTCACGCCGACGGGTTCGACGCCGACGACACGCCCGAGAACGAACAGATCTACGTCATGAACGCGGACGGCTCGAACCCGCACGCGATCACGACCGGCCCGGCCCCGAAGGACCAGGTCCCCGACTGGAGCCCGGACGGCTCGAAGATCGTGTTCACCGTCGGCTACTTCGGCAGCGGCGGGATCTGGACCATCAATGCCGATGGCTCGGGCGCCCGCCAGCTGACCGGTTGCACGGCATCGGATCCGACGCCGTGCCCGACCGGTGACGACTGGGGCACGGCCTGGTCGCCCGACGGCAGGAAGATCGTGTTCCTCCGGGATCTGACGAGCCTCGGCATCGCCGACCGCCAGGTCACGATCATCAACGCCGATGGCACGGGCGCACACTCGATCACGACACCGGGCCTCCACGCGGTCCCGGCATGGCAGCCCCGCGGCGTCCCGTCGGGCGGCTGAGCGCACGCGCAGCACAGGCGACACGCTCGAGGCCCTGACGCGGGCTTTGAGCGGTCGCCGACAGGAGGTCGGGCATGGGGACGGAGAACGCGGAGGTGGTCACCCGGGCAATGCACGGTGACCACGACGCGTTCGCCGCCCTCATCGGTCTGGCCACGAACCGGCTCTATGCCCTGGCCTGCCTCATCCTCCGCGACCCCGACCGGGCCGAGGATGCGGCGCAGGAGGCGATCGTGCGGGCCTGGCGTGAGCTGCCCCGTCTCCGCGACCCGGAGAAGTTCGATGCCTGGCTGCGACGGCTGACCGTGAACGCCTGCTTCGACGAGGCGCGCCGGATCCACCGCCGGGCAGAAGTCTCTCTTGTTCGACTCGGCGATCGGGCGACCGCCGATCCGGCCGGAGCGTTCGTCGAGCACGACCGGGTCGATCGCGCGTTCCGGCGGCTGCCGTTCGACCAGCGGACGGTCCTCGTCCTGCAGCATCACTTCGACCTGTCGCACACGGAGATCGCCGAGACCCTCGGGATCCCGCTCGGGACGGTCAAGGCCCGGATCCGGTACGGCTCGGCGGCCCTTCGTGCGTCCCTCGACGCCGACGACCGGTCGTCGTTCGCGGCCTCGGACCGGACGTCGGCATGAACGGCAACGGACCGAGGGACCCCATGGCCGATCGGCGATCAAATCGCGACGTTGCTCCGATCCTCCAGACCTGGATGGCGGCGGTGGCACCGCCGCGCGCGCCAGAGCGGTTGCTCGAGGAGGCGTTCGCCCGGACGATGACCGCTCGGCAGCTTCGGGTCTATCCGTGGCACGTCGTCCGGCTCGGTCGGCGAGGAGGCTCGTCGGGCAACCGGATCGGTGGGATCGCCTTCATCGGGGTCGCGGTCGCCGTCGCGATCGCTGTCGCGGCCGGCCTGGTTGTCCGGCCGGGGCAGAACATCAGCGGCCAACCGACGCCGTCCCTCACGCCGCCTTCGCCGAGCCCGAGCCCGAGCCCGCCGGCGAGCGCGGTCCCATTCCCGTCCGCGGTCGTCGTCGAGCCGACCATCGCGATCCCGGTGACCGGGCCGATCACGATCGCGACGGACGGCAGCTCGGTCTGGTTGTTCACCGCCACGGGCGACCTCGTCCGGATCGATCCGCAGACCAATGCGGTCGCCGCGTCGGTCAAGCTGACCCCCGCGACCGACGCATACCAGTCGCTCGCGGGGAATCAGACGGGGCTCTGGGTGACCGACTGGGATACGAACCAGCTCCTGCGGTTCGAGCCCCGGACGCTCCGATCGGTGACGACGATCGACATGGGATCTCAACCGAAGGGCGTGCTGGTCACCGGAAGTGCGGTCTGGATCGCCAACACCCGCGGCGGCAGCGTGCAACGGATCGATCCGAAGACGAACAAGATCGCGAAGACCATCCCGGTCGGGCCCACAGGGCCCTCGGGTCCGAACTGGCTCGCGCAGGGCTCCGGCAGCATCTGGGTGGGCATCCCGAACAGCGGGTCCGTCGTCCGGATCAGCGAGACGACGAATGCGATCGAGGCGACGATCGCGATCCCGGGGCCGGCCTCTCCCTGTGGTGGGTTGGCGGCCGGAACGACGGCGATCTGGATCACGAGCTGTGACGGCGGCAACCTCGTCACGCAGATCGACCCGGCCACGAACGCGGTCGTCGGCACGATCGATCTTGGCGGCCGCGGCTATACGTTCGCGATGATCGCCGACCGACCGTGGATCTCCCCGACGGACGGTCAGATCGTCCGCGTCGACCCCGTCCGCCATGTCGTGGACCGAGTCATCGCACCGGGAACCGGCTTCTCCGGCGGCGGCGATGTCGTGGCCGCAGCGGGTTCGTTGTGGGTCATCGACGGGGCGGCGAATCGCGTCCTCCGCTTGCCGATCGCCGCCTTCGGCGGCTGACCACCGGAGCGTGCTCAGCGGCGGCTCGCCACCCGCGATGCCGCATTCGTGGCGAATGCCTGCAGGACGAGCCCGTGTTTGACGCCCACCGAATCGACGACGACGACGGCCTCGCCATCCGCCGTGACGTGGCGGCCCACCTTGTCTCTGACCTCGAAGCGGCCGCCCCGGAGTCGGCGGATGCGGAGATCCGCATGCGATCCCCGATCGGCCACGATTCCGGTCACCTTCCGCGTGTCCGGGGCCCGGACGAACGCGATCCCCAGGTGCGACCCGTGTCCGACATTGGCGGTGTGAACGACGTCGACCACCGCGACGACGTGACCCAGATTTCGTCCGCGCAGCAGTGCGACGAGAGCCACCAGCACGCCACCGGCCAGCAGCAGCCCGAGGCCGCCGAGGACCGGCAGGAGCAGCGAGTTGCACTCGAGGGTCGAGCCGCACGGCTTGACGGCATCCGACAGCGGCGATGCTTCGCTCTGGCCGAGGGCGTTCTTGGCGAAGGCCCGGCAGGTGTAGTCGACGCCGTTCGTGAGGTTGCCGATCTGGCCCGATGTATCGTCCGGCGCGGCGTCGACCGTCGCCGGCCATGTGCCACCCTGGTCACTCGAGCATTCGTAGTGGTAGCTGGTCACGTCCTGTCCGCCGGCGGGCGTGACGGCGATCCGCAGGGCGTGGTTCAGCGCCTCGACCGAGGGCTTGGCCGGTGCTGCCGGCCGGCCGAAGGGCGTGACCGACCCAGCTGACGCCGTCCAGGGGCCCGCGGCTGACGGGCCGACGGCCGCCACTTCGCACTGGTACGCGGTCCCGTTGGTCAGTCCTTCGATTGTCGCGGTCGGCTCGAGCGAGACGCCTTCGGTCGATTCGATCCAGTCCCCGTCGCCGGCGCGGCAGCGGACGGCGTAATCGACGATGGGCGCCGCCGTGGCGGCAGCGGGAGTCCAGGTCAGCTCGATCCGGCCGTCGCCGGCGGTGAGTCGGATGCCCTTGACCGCGGCGGGCGTCGGAACGGGGGTCGGGGTGGGCGTCGGAGCGGCGGTGAACGTGCAGGTCGCGTCCTGGAGGGCGACGGCGACGGCGTTGCCCGCCTGATCGGCCGTCTGGAAGACCACCTGCGGCCAATCGAACGTGGCGCCGCTGATGCAGGCCGGCATGTCGCGGATGATCCGCAGCCCTTCGAGGCCGCTCGTGAGGGCACTGCGCTTCTTCGGGTCGAGGCCCATGCCGACCGGCAGCAGCGCGAACGGCGAGCGGCTCCCGAACAGCCGCTCGAGGGCGACGTGGACCTGGCTGACGGGCACGCCCTTGACGTCGTGCTTGCCGTCGGTGAACAGGATCATCGCCGGCCGGACGGCGTCCGCGGGAAGGTGCCGGGCGGCCGCCTCCATCGCCGCGACGTAGTTCGTATCGACGCCGATCTTCCCCGTGAGGGCGGACGTGAGCCCCTTGCGGTAGGCGACGGCAACGGATCGAAGGCAGTCGGCGAATCGGGCGACGGTCGGCGCGCGGTCGAGCAGCTTCAGGTCGGTGCAGCCCGGGTAGCCGGCCGCCCGCGTGGCGAACTGGACGATCGTGACCGTGGTATCGCCCGCGACGAGGTCCGTGGAGATCTCGTCGACGCGATCCGCGATCCGCTCGAGCGCCGCGCCGAAGCGGTTCCGGTTGGTCTTGTCGTCGAGGATCGAGGCCGAGAAGTCGAGGACGAGGACGACGTCGGACCGATCCGGACCCTGGGCGCCCACATGCGGCACGAGGCCGCCGCCGACGAGGACGATTGCGGCGGCCAAAGCGGCGACGACTTGTGCCCCCGGACCGAGGCGTCTCATGGCAAGTGGCTGTCCTTCTTCTGGGCGCATTCATTGTGGCCCGCGGGACGGGACGCCGCCAAGCAGGGAGTTGGCCGCGCCTTACAGCGACTCGACGTACGCGTGCTCGCCGTGAATCGAATCGTCGAGGCCTGCCGCCTCGGCCGCATCGCCGACCCGGACCGGCGTCACCCGATTGATCAGCCACAGCATCGCGACGGTGAACGCGAAGGCCCAGACCACCGCGAGGACGACCGCTCCGACCTCGGTCACGAAGAAGCCCGGGTTGCCGTAGAAGAGCCCATCGACGCCGGCCGGGTTGAACGACTTGGTCGCGAACAACCCGAGCAGGACGATGCCGAGCGATCCCCCCACGCCATGGACGCCCCAGACGTCGAGCGCGTCGTCGAGGCGGAGCCGGTTCTTGAGGGCCACCGCCAGATAGCAGACCACTCCCGCGAGGCACCCGATGATCACCGCAGTCACCGGCGAGACGTAGCCGGCGGCCGGGGTGATCGTGGCCAGGCCCGCCACGGCGCCGGTCAGGAGGCCAAGGAACTTCGGTTGTCCGGTGTGTCGCCATTCGATCGCCAGCCAGACCATCGCCGCGAACGACGCGGCAATGTCCGTGTTCAGGAACGCGACCGCGGTCACGGAGTCGACGCGGAACTCGCTGCCGGCATTGAATCCGTACCAGCCGAACCACAACAGGCCGGTTCCCAGGGCCACGAGCGGGATGCTGTGGGCCCCGCCGTCGGGACTGTGGCGACGGCCGACGTAGAGCACCGACGCAAGGGCCGCCGTCCCGGCAATCGCATGGACGACGATGCCACCGGCGAAGTCAAGCACGCCCCGTTCGGCCAGGAATCCGCCGCCCCAGATCATGTGGACGAACGGGAAATAGACGAACAGCAGCCAGCCGGTCAGGAACAGCATGTACGCCTTGAACGTGACCCGGTTGGCGAATGCCCCGGTGATCAGGGCAGGGGTGATGATCGCGAACATCATCTGGTAGGCGATGAAGACGATGGCCGGGATCGTGTCGTTGATCGTCGATGGCGTGTCGAGCGTCACGCCATTGAGGAACGCCATGTTGAGGTCGCCGATGATTCCGCCCTGGCCGCCGCTGAAGCACAGCGAGTAGCCGACGACGACCCACAGCACGGTCGTCCAGCCCATCGAGACGTAGCTCTGGATCATGATTCCGAGGACATTCCGGCGGCTGACCAACCCGCCGTAGAAGAACGCCAGACCCGGTGTCATCAACATCACGAGGCTCGTGCACAAGAGCATGAAGCCCGTGTTCCCGGTATCGAGGTTCGGCACGA
>DATAIW010000096.1:0-2506 GCA_036262455.1 Candidatus Limnocylindrales bacterium
GCCCAGAGATCGACGTGTTCGGCGCCGGGCTCGGAACGAGCGGGACCCTGATGGGCGTCGGTCGATTCCTGCGCCGGGAAAAGGCCGGGGTCCGCATCGTCGCCGCCGAGCCACTCCCGGGCGAGAACGTCCAGGGCCTGCGATCGCTCGAGGAGGGCTTCGTGCCCGAGATCCTCGACCCGGCCATGCTCGACGCGAAGTACCTCGTCAGCAACCTCGACGCGATCGCCGCATTGCGCGACCTCGTCGAACGGGAGGGGATCTTCGGCGGTCCGTCATGCGGAGCGGTGCTCGTCGCGGCGGCGCGCGAGGCCCAGACGATGACGTCCGGCACGATCGTCGCGCTCCTGCCCGACGGTGGCTGGAAGTACCTGAGCGCAGGCACGTTCAGCCGCGACTTCGCCGACATGGCCGACGACCTCGAGGGCGGCGTCAGCTGGTGGTGAGCGGCGCCTGATCACGGGGCGATGGGAGGCGATTGACGCCAATATGACCTGTGACTATAGTCAATGGTCATGAACGACCGAACGATCATGGCGAGCCGCTTCAAGGCCGAATGCCTCGCGATCCTCGACCAGGTCGACCAGCTGAAGATCTCGGTCATCGTGACGAAGCACGGACGCCCCGTCGCCAGGCTCGTGCCGATGGATTCAGGCTCGACGGCCGACCTGGTCGGAAGCGTCACCCTCGTGGCGGAGGACGACGAGGCGTACTACTCGACGGGGGCGTCGTGGGAGGCCGAGGGTCGTTCGCCGTGACCCCGCTCCTCGACACCCATGTCCTCCTGTGGTGGCTGTCGGGAGGATCCCGGCTCTCCTCGGCGGCGGCGGCGGCGATCGAATCGGCAGAACGCGTCCTCGTGAGCCCGATTTCGTGCTGGGAGATCGGGATGCTCGCCCGGGCGGGGCGCATCCGGTTGGACCGTCCCATCGCCAGCTGGATCGCCCGTGTCTTCGACGACCGCCGCGCGGCCGTCGCCCAGCTCTCGCCGGAGGCCGCCGGCTGGGCCGGCGCCCTCGACGACGACCGATTCCCGGGCGATCCCGCCGACCGGCTGATCTACGCCACGGCCCTTGAGCACCGCATTCCGTTGATCAGCAAGGACGAGCGGCTTCGGGAGTTCGCGAGCGTCGCCGGCGATGTCCGTGTCGTCTGGTGATCGCCCCGGGCCGGCGTCGGTCCATCTGCCGGTCGAGCTGGTCGAGGCCATTGTCCGCCACGCCCGGGCCGAGGATCCGAATGAAGCCTGCGGCCTGATCGTCGGTGATCGACCGGCCGCCAAGGGTGGGGCTGCCCTGCGCTTCGAGCCCACCAGGAATCGGGCCGCCTCGCCATACCGCTACGAGATTCATCCGGACGACCTCCTGCGTCTGACGATCGCGACCGACGACGCCGACCAGGTGTTCTGGGCAATCGTCCACAGCCACGTCCGATCGCCCGCCTACCCGAGCCCGACCGATGTCGGACTCGCCTTCTACCCCGACGCCCTGTACCTCCTCGTGTCACTCGCCGAGGATGAGCCGGCGCTGGCCGCGTTCCGGATCGTGGACGGGCAGATCTTCCCGGTCGAGCTGCTCGTCGGGGCCGGCTCGTGACCGGGGCACGCCGGGTGGCGCCGGGCACGCTCGATCCGCGGCAGGTCGTCGCCGACGGGTACGACCGGATGGCCGACCGGTACCTGTCCTGGAGCGCCCTCCGTCCGTCGGTGGCGCGGCTGCGCGCGCTCGGGCTCGCCGACGAGCTGATCCCGGCCGGCGCCGACGTCCTCGAGCTCGGGTGCGGTGCCGGTCTGCCGATGACGGCGGCCCTCGCGGTCGGTCGGCGGCTGACGGGGATCGACATCTCCGCCGAGCAGATCCGGCGGGCTCGCCGCAACGTCCCGACCGCGACGTTCATCCAGGCCGACCTCGCCTCGCTGGACCGGCCGGCCGCGAGCGTCGACGCGGTCGTCGCGTTCTACTCGCTGACGCACGTTCCGCGCGACGAGCACGCCGCCCTGTTCGTGCGGATCCGGCGATGGCTCCGTCCCGGCGGACTGTTCATCGCCTCGCTCGGCGTCGAGGATGACCCCGGTGGCATCGAATCGGACTGGCTCGGCGTCGACATGTACTTCAGCCACTTCTCGGCGCGGGTCAACCGCCGTCTCCTCGAGACGGCCGGGCTCGTCATCGAGCGGGCCGACGTCATCGTCGAACCCGAGGACCGCCACGACGCGCGGTTCCTGTGGGTGGTCGCCCGCGCGCCGGGGCCGTCGTGAGCGCCGTGGTCCTGATCATCGCCGGGGTCGACGTCCTCGAGACCTCGTTCCTGCTCCTCGTCGTCGGCCTGCGCACGCGGCGCTGAGCGGCTCGGTCCTGCAACCGGTCATTGACGAGTGGCCGGGATCGTCCTAGCGTCCGAGCCTGCCGCCGGCCGTGTTCGCCCGGACACAGCCGCCGTCGTGCCCGTTCGCCGGAGGCTCCGCGATGCTCGGTTCAAGCCCGTCTCATTCGCTTCCGGTCCTCGT
>DATAIW010000097.1:0-9151 GCA_036262455.1 Candidatus Limnocylindrales bacterium
GAGCCGCGAGACGGTGCAGATCACCTCGCCGAGGTTGTTGACTTCCATGAAGTGGATCAGGGGGTTGTACTGGAACACCATCGGCAGGCGGGAATCAGTCCCGAACAAGGCCCGCGCGATGTCCGGCCGGGCACGCGCCAGGCGGCGCACGGCGATGCTCACCGGCGACTCGCCGGCCATGCCGATCTCGATGTCGGTCGCGCCGTAGCCGGAGTAGACCGAGACGAACCGCCCGAGGAGGACGTCGCGCAGCCCCTCCGTCATCCCCTCGCCACCGACCAGGGCGTGGAGCTCGTAGTCGGCCCACGGGAAGCCACGCCGCTCGCCCTCATCGAGCAAGTGCTTGAGGAACGGCGGGTAGCCCGAGATCAGGAAGCGATACGTCGGGCCGAGAAGGGCGAGGGTCGAGAAGATCTTGTCGACATCGGGCCCGACCGACTTGACGATCCCGTGGCGGAGCATGCCGAGGCTCATGTTGAAGCCGGCCGCCCAGGCCCCCATCGAGAAGGCGTTGATCGTGACCAGCGGCGCGGTCCCGAACGCGTAGCGGGCGAAGAAGCCGATGTTGCGGTGGGCGACTTCGCGCTCGCGCCGGCTGCGGATCCAGTTGTAGGGGGTGCCGGTCGAGCCGCTCGACTCGTCGATCGTCGTGCCGGGATAGGGGACCGCCCCGCCGACGCAGCGCTCGAGCAGGCCGTACCGGTCGACGTAGCTCGCCTTGTCCGTCTCCGGCAGGTGGCCGAGGACGCCGAGCGGAAAGAGGCTCGCGACGTTGACGCCGCTCTCAGCCAGGAAGCGGCCATAGGCCGGGACAGAGCGGGTCGCCCGCCAGGCCGCCCGCTCGGCACGGAGCCGGCCGATCCCGCGGAGGAGCGGCGCCGGCGTCGCGTTGAACAGCGCCTTGAGCCAGCCGTAGCGAAGCCCGACCGTCCGGAACGTCATGTCGAGCGGGAACAGCCAGATGCCGCGCCCGAACCCGACGAACGAGGCGAACCCGTCGTGGGCTACCCGCTTCAGCGTTGCCATTGCGTCGATGCTCCTGGCCAGTGCGGTGCGGTCGAGTGCCGTTATATCCCGACCACGTATGCGGGAACAGTCTGTTACGTCCTGGGCGGGCTGCTGCGTGAAATGCGCATGTCGGGCGGGCGAGTCGCTGAGGGTGCGGCGAGCCGGGCCTGACTCACCGCGTGAGTCAATGGGCCCTCGACCACGCTCGGTCGCGTCCGATTCGTGACCGAGCCCCGCACGTCGAACCTGGTCTTGACTCACCGGCTGAGTCAGACCGGCGGAATTGGGGAGTCAAATTGCGCGAACGCATCGACATGATAGAACATCCGTGCGAAATGGCTCGGAGCATGGTACATTCCGCGCGATGACGGACGACCTCTCGCGGATCCTCGCGCCGGACCTCCTCGACGACACGGACGTCGTCGTCGAGACCACCCTCCGGCCGCGGACGCTCGACGAATACATCGGCCAGCGTGAGGTCAAGGCCAACCTCTCGGTCCTGCTCGCGGCGGCGCGGGGCAGGGAAGAGGCGGCCGACCACGTCCTCCTTTACGGCCCGCCCGGCCTCGGCAAGACGACGCTTGCGACGATCATCGCCCGCGAGCTCGGGGTCAACGTCCGCTACACGAGCGGGCCGGCGGTCGAGCGGGCCGGTGACCTGGCCGCGATCCTGACCGCGCTCGACGAGCGCGACGTCCTCTTCATCGACGAGATCCATCGCCTGAACCGGGCGGTCGAGGAAATCCTGTACCCGGCGATGGAGGACTACGCGCTCGACGTGATGATCGGCAAGGGGCCGAGCGCCCGCAGCCTGCGCCTGAACCTGAAGCCGTTCACGGTCGTCGGGGCGACGACGCGCGCCGGCCGGATCTCGTCTCCGCTGCGCGACCGCTTCGGCGCGACCTACCGGCTCGACTTCTACGAGGAGGACGACCTGGCGGCGATCGTCGACCGTTCGGCGCGGATCCTCGATGTCCCCATCGACGACGCCGCGGCCCGGGCCATCGCTCGACGCGGCCGGGGGACGCCGCGGATCGTGAACCGCCTCCTGAAGCGGACCCGCGACCACGCCCAGGTCCACGGCAACGGCCGCGTCGACGAGGCGACCGCCACCGCCGCGATGCGCCAGATGGAGATCGACGACGAGGGCCTCGACTCGACCGACCGGAAGCTGCTGGCGGCGATCATCCAGAAGTTCGCGTCCGGGCCGGTCGGCGTCCAGGCGCTGGCGGCCGTCCTCGCCGAGGAAGTGGAAACGATCGAGGACGTCTACGAGCCGTTCCTCCTCCGGCTCGGGTTCCTCGACCGGACCCCGCAGGGCCGGATCGCGACCGAGGCGGCTCGCAACCACCTCGCCCGGCTCGGCTACGAGATCCCGCCGCCACGCCGGCCGGAACCCGAGCTGGTCGGGCTGTGGGACCTGCCCGTCGATCCTGCCGAGGCCGTCGATCCAGGCGCGTCCGAGCCAGGCGCGTCCGATCCAGGGGCGCCCGAGGCGTGACCGCCGCCCGCTTCACGGTCGAGGTCCCGCCCCCCGCCGACGGCGCCACGCGGGCCCGCGTCGGCCGTCTGGAGTTGTCCCATGGCGTCGTCGAGACGCCGCAGTTCATGCCCGTCGGCACGAACGCAACGGTCAAGGCGCTCCACCCCGACGATCTGCGGGAGGTCGGCGCCTCGATCATCCTCTCGAACACGTACCACCTCTACCTCCGGCCGGGCCACGAACGGATCGCCCGGCTCGGCGGCCTGCATCGGTTCATGGCCTGGGACGGCCCGATCCTGACCGACTCCGGCGGCTTCCAGGTCGTGTCGCTGGGCGACCTGCGGGTGGTCGACGACGATGGGGTCACCTTCCGCAGCCACCTCGACGGCTCGACCCATCGCTTCACGCCGGAAGTCGCGATCGCGGTCCAGGAGGCGCTCGGCTCCGACATCGCCGTCGCATTCGACCAGCCCGTCTACCCGAGCTCGCCGCGAGAGGTCGTCGCCGATGCGACAGCCCGAACCCATCGCTGGGCGGAGCGGTCCCTCGCCGCTCACACGCGCCCGGACCAGGCGCTCTTCGGGATCGTCCAGGGCGGCCTCGAGCCGGATCTCCGGGCGGAGAGCACTCGGTACATCGCCGCGCTCCCGTTCGACGGCATCTGTCTGGGCGGGCTGGCCGGCGACGAGACGCCCGAGCAGCGCAACGCCACGCTCGACGTGGCCGTCCCGCTGCTGGACGACGACCCGCGACCGCGCTACCTGATGGGTCTCGGCTCGCCCTCCGATCTCCTCGACGCGGTCCAGCGCGGCGTCGACCTGTTCGATTCGGTCCTCCCGGCGCGGGTCGCAAGGAACGGCCAGCTGTGGGTTCCCGGCGGTCGGCTCAACCTCCAGAACGCCCGCTTCCTCGATGACCCGGCGCCGGTCCAGGAGGACTGTCCGTGTCTCCTCTGCCGGACGTTTTCGCGGGCCTATCTGGCCCATCTCTTCCGGGCGAAGGAGCTCCTCGCCTACCGTCTCGCGACTTGTCACAACCTGACCTTCACCCTAGACTTCATGCTCAGGATCCGCACCGCGATCAGGTCCGGAATCTTCCCCGCAGCGTTGCCCGATCTGGCCTTGCGCGCCGGCCGATCGAGTGCCAGTGAAGTCGCGGTGCAGTCCGCGTGAATGGTCAACCGGTAGCGTCCAGCTCAACCCGGAGGAGCATCGATGGGCTCTCGAGATCGTCCGAGCAAGGAACAGAAGAAGAAGCCCAAGGACAGGTCGGGCCAGCCCAAGCTGACGTCCCTTTCGGAGCCGCCGCCGAAGCAGGCGGAGCTGATCCGGAAGCCGCGCAAGGAAAAGCCGGTCCGCGAGGAAGAAACCGACGAGGGTTGAACACCCGAGGTCTCGCCCGGGAGCGCGGCCTGTCGGTCCAGAAGCCATCGACAGGAGCGTGACGAACCCATGGCGTTGATCGGAGAGCGGGCCGCCGACGAGCGGAACGGCAGCGATCGAGCGAGCGACCGAGCCCAGGCCGAGCGGACCAAGGCGGTCTCGGCCGCCATCGCGACGATCGAGAAGCAGTTCGGGACGGGCTCGATCATGAAGCTCGGCTCGGGCTCGATCCAGGCGATCGACGTCATTCCGACGGGCTCGATCGCGCTCGACCTGGCCCTCGGTGTCGGTGGCATCCCGCGCGGCCGGATCACCGAGATCTTCGGGCCGGAATCCTCGGGCAAGACGACGATCTGCCAGCACGTCATCGCCGAGGCCCAGCGGCGTGGCGGCGTGGCTGCGTTCATCGATGTCGAGCACGCCCTCGATCCGGCCTATGCCCGGGCCTGCGGCGTGGACGTCGACGAACTGCTCGTCAGCCAGCCCGACACCGGCGAGCAGGCGCTCGAGATCACCGAGACCCTGATCCGGTCCGGCGGCATCGACTGCGTCGTCGTCGACTCCGTCGCAGCCCTCGTGCCGCGAGCGGAGATCGAGGGCGAGATGGGCGACAGCTTCGTCGGCATCCAGGCCCGCTTGATGAGCCAGGCGCTCCGGAAGCTGACCGGCGCCGTGTCCCGCTCGCATACGTCGCTGATCTTCACGAACCAGCTCCGCGAGAAGATCGGCGTGATGTTCGGCAACCCGGAAACGACTCCGGGTGGCCGCGCCCTGAAGTTCTACGCCAGCGTCCGCCTCGACATCCGCCGGATCGAGACCATCAAGACCGGCACCGAGTCGGTCGGCAACCGGGTCCGGGTCAAGGTCGTGAAGAACAAGGTCGCGCCGCCGTTCCGGGTCGCCGAGTTCGACGTGATGTACGGCGAAGGCGTGTCCAAGGAAGGCGGCCTCCTCGACGTCGGCGTCGCGATGAGCGTCGTCACCAAGACCGGCGCCTGGTTCACCTTCGAGGAGACCCGGCTCGGCCAGGGTCGCGAGGCGTCGAAGGACTTCCTCCGCGCAAATCCGGACATCGCCGCGGTCATCGACGCAAAGATCAGGGGCAAGATCAACGAGGTCGACCTGCCGGTCGAGGGTATCGCCGAGGCCGAGTAGGTCTTCCCGGTGCCCGGCCGTCGACCGAGGGAATCCATTGCCGACGGCCGCGAGCGCAGAGCCGCGATCGACGATCCGGCCGTGGTTCTCGAGGCGGCCGCCCGCTTCCTGGAGGCCCGCTCGCGGTCCGTGGCGGAAGTCCGCCGCCGGCTCGGCCGGGCCGGCTATCGCGCGGAGCTGATCGACGGCGCGATCACCCGCCTGACGGAGCTCGGCATGCTCGACGACGAGGCGTTCGGGCGGGCATGGCTGGAGTCGAGGGACCGGGCTCGGCCGCGCGGCGAGATCGCCCTCCGACGCGAGCTCGCGCTCAAAGGAGTCGGTCGAGCGATCGTCGACGAGCTGCTCGACGAGCGACGTGATGCCGGTGGGACCGAGGCGGACGGAGTGGGCGTCGACCTCGCGGCTGCGCGCCGGCTGCTCACCCGCAACGAGCGAGCCCTCGCCCGGGTCGCGGATCCGCGCCAGCGCCGCCAGCGCGCCTATGCGCTGCTTGCCCGCAACGGCTTCGATCCCGAGACCTGTCGTGACGCCAGCGCCGCTCTCGTCGCGACGGTCGACGACCCCACCCCCGGGGAGAGCGACCTGGCCGAGGACGACTGACCGCCGGCCCTACGACCAGCGTTCGGCGAGGTACGCCGCGTCCTGGGCGAACGAGACGAGGTTTGCCGAGCCCATCGAGTACTGCCACGGCAGGCCGATGAAGGTCAGCCCGGGGACCTCGGTCACGCCGCGGACATGGACGGGCAGCCCGCTCTCCTCGAAGATCGGCAGGTCGATCCACGAGAAGTCGAGGCGATAGCCGCTCGTGAAGAGGACCGTCGAGATGCCCTCGGCGGCAAGGTCGAGCTCGGTTACCTCGGGCGGCTCGAACACGAATGGATCGTCCACGTGCGGTGGCAGCTCGAGCCCCAGCCGCTCGATGAGGGTCTCGCAGAGGGGCCGGAGCCGCTCGTCGAAGAACCCGTCGGCGAAGCGCAGGTTGGCCGTGAGATCGGCCGCGAACCGCGCCCGCTCGCCCTCACCGGACTCGAACCGGCCGACGAGGCGCATCCCGTCGGCTGCAAAGCGGCGCAGGTTTGTCGTGTGACCCCCAGCGTGGCCGGACAAGTGGGGGTTGCAGGCGAAACGCATCCTCGGATCCGGCAGCCGATCGACCGTCGGCAGTGGCGCTCCGACGGACGGGCCCTTGGTCGCGAACTGGCGGAGCCACCAGAAGATGTCGCGATCGCGGTAGCGTCGGGGAGCCCGGCCGCAGTGGCCGACCGACAGGAACACCTGTCGTCCCGCGGCCTGCAGCTCCTCCGCAAGCTGGACGCCGGACTGGCCGGTTCCGACGACGAGGACCGCCCCGTGCGGCAGCGCATCGGCGTTCCGGTACTGATGCGAGTGGAGCTGCAGGATCCGGGGACCAAAGCCGCTCGCGGCGGCCGGGATCTTCGGCGCATGGAATCCACCGGCAGCGACGATCACCTCGCGGGCCTCGATCGGCCCACCGCTCGTCTCCAACCGGAAACCCGGGCGTCGCGGGTCCGTCCGGGTCAGCCCGGTGACCGCTATCCCGAGCTCGACCGGTGCCGCGATCGCCGTGGCGTAGCGCCGGAAGCGGGCCACGATCTCGTCGCGCGGCATGTACCCGTCGGGGTCGTCGCCGTCGTAGTCGAACCCGGGAACTCCGGTCGTCCAGTTCGGGGAGACGAGGCAGAACGCGTCCCAGCGATCCTGCCAGCCGCCGCCCAGGGTCGTGCGCCGCTCGAGGACGACGTGCTCCCGCCCGGCCTGACGCAGGAACCAGCTCAGCGCGAGGCCGGCCTGGCCCGCCCCGATCACGACAGTCTCGACCGAGCGCGCGCGGTTCATCCCCATGGATCCGGATCTCCCTCGCGCTGACACGCCGCAACCCGGCGGCAACCCGTCGGCCGCTCGACGGGCCGCACCGTAGTAGGCTACATCCCAGATTTCAACAAGCGCCGTCGGAGACGGCGCGGCCCAGGTAACCGGTGTTCGTCTTCGCCTACGACCGGCCCATCGGTCGATGTCGCCGTTCCCGTCGAGACGACGCCGCACCACCGATCGTCAACCTCCGGTGCCCGACGCCGGACGGGAGGAACAGATGGAGACACTGGTCGTCGTCGCGGTGGCGCTCATCGCCGCCGTCGGCGGAGTCGTGCTCGGCATGATCGCCCGCGGCATGTTCGCCTCCAACTCGATGAAGGCGGCCCAGTCCGAGGCGCGCCGGATCGAGGCCGAGGCGCGGACCCGCCAGAAGGAGCTGATCCTCGAGGCCAAGGACGAGAAGCTGAAGATGCAGCGCGAGGCCGAGGACGAGGCGCGCGCCAAGCGCAGCGAGCTGTCGACCCTCGAGCGACGGCTGCTCCAGCGCGACGAGCAGCTCGACCAGCGGACGGACATGCTCGAGCAGCGCGATCGCAAGCTGCTCGAACGCGAGCGCGACCTCGACAAGACCCGCGAGGAGCTCGCCAAGGCCCACCAGGAGCAGGTCGTGGCCCTGGAGCGGGTCAGCGGCGTCTCGGCCGAGGAGGCGAAGGGCATCCTGCTCGAGGCCGTCCGCGACGAGGCCGAGCACGATGCGGTCAAGCTCGCCCGCTCGATCGAGCGACGGGCCCGCGAGGAGGCCGACGAGAAGGCCCGCGACGTCGTCGTGACCGCGATCCAGCGGGTCGCCGCGGACCACACCGCCGAGCACACGGTGACCGTCGTCCATCTCCCCAACGACGAGATGAAGGGCCGGATCATCGGCCGCGAGGGGCGCAACATCCGGGCCCTCGAGCAGGCGACCGGGATCGACCTGATCATCGACGACACGCCCGAGTCGGTGGTCCTGTCGGGCTTCGATCCGGTCCGTCGCGAGGTCGCCCGGATCGCCCTCACGAAGCTGATCGGTGACGGCCGGATCCATCCGGGCCGGATCGAGGAAGTCGTTGCCAAGGCCCGCGCGGAGGTCGAGCTGGTCATCCGCCAGGCCGGCGAGACCGCCGCGTACGAGTGCGGCGTTCCCGGCCTGCCCCCGGAGCTGATCAAGTTGCTCGGCCGGCTCAAGTACCGGACGAGCTATGGCCAGAGCGTCCTCAACCACGTCATCGAGACGAGCCGGCTCGCTGCGGTGATCGCGGCGGAGGTCGGGGCGGACATCCAGATCGCCAAGACGGGTGGCCTCCTCCACGACATCGGCAAGGCCGTCGACCACGAGATCGAAGGGCCGCACGCCGCGATCGGGGCGACGATCGCCCAGCGCAACAACCTCTCGCCGAAGGTCATCAACGCGATCGGCGCTCACCACCAGGAGATCGAGTACACCTGCGTCGAGGCCCCGATCGTCCAGATCGCCGACGCGATCAGCGCGTCGCGACCCGGCGCCCGCGGCGAGACGATGGACGCCTATGTCAAGCGCCTCGAGGACCTCCAGGCGATCGCCGACAGCTTCGCCGGCGTCGAGCGCTCGTTCGCGGTCCAGGCCGGTCGCGAGGTCCGGATCCTCGTCCGGCCCGAGGAGATCGACGACCTGACCGCGACCCGCCTCGCCCGCGACATCGTCCGCAAGATCGAGGAGCAGCTGACGTATCCGGGCCAGATCAAGGTCACGGTCATCCGCGAGACGCGAGCGGTCGAGTACGCGAAGTAGGGAAGTCGCGCGTTCCCGTTGACGCAGAACCGGAACAGGAGCACTGTCCGCGCGTGACCGGTCGAGGGCTCCAGGGACGACATCTGGCGCGTCTGCTGCTGCTCGCCGCATTCGCGCTCGACCTCATCCCGGCTTTCCTGTTCGTCTCCGCTCCGAACTTCATCGGGCCGATGTCCGCCGAGCCGCCGTCCCGACTCGTGTGGCTGATCCCGGCAGTCGGAATCGCCCTGAATCTGGCCGGGCTCGCCTGGATGGTCCGGCTCTACCTCTCCGATTCCGAGGCTCGACCGTCCGCGTTCCGCTTCACGCACCGCTGACCGCGGCACACGGCCCTCTTCTCGTGCGGCCGCGTGACCGACGCTCGTCGGGTATCGTCCGCGGGTGACTGACGAAACTCCCGCGGCGCCCGGTAGCGGCGCCCCGATCGGGCGGACACGCCTCGGCAACCCGACCAACGGCAACGCTCCACGGCCGCCCGGC
>DATAIW010000098.1:0-16609 GCA_036262455.1 Candidatus Limnocylindrales bacterium
CTTCTACGGGATCGACACCCAGGTCGAGACCGAGCTGATCGCGGCGACCCATTCGGTCGAGGAGATCCGCTCCTTCATCGGCGCGGATTCGCTCGGCTACCTCTCGATCCGGGGCGTCCTCGCCGCCCTCGACCTGCCGTACGACCGTTTCTGCTTCGCCTGCTTCGACGGCATCTACCCGGAGCCGGTCCCGTACGACGCCGCGTCGCGCAAGTTCGTCCTCGAAGAGGTCGTCGGGGCCCGTGGCTAAGAGGTCGAGCGGCCGACTTCGCCATTCACCATCCCGAGTGGTGCGTGCCACGTCGAATGCGGCGGATCGGGGGTCAGTCCGGACCCGGTCAGCCGTCGGCGCCAAATTCCTGCCAGCGTCCATCCTGTCGAGCCGCCGCGCCGGTGTTTCGTACTACCCAGCGTGGTGTCCGACAGCGCCCGCGGCCGGCGCCTCGTGGCTCTGGCCCGCCCGTGGCTGAAGCGCGCTCCACCTACGCCGCCGCCGGTGTCGACGTGGAGGCCGGCGACCGGGCGGTCGAGCTGATGCGGGCGTCCGTCGAGCGGACCCGGCGGCCCGAGGTCCTCGGCGAGCTCGGCGGTTTCGGGGCCGCGATCACGATCCCGGCGGGGTTCCGCGAGCCGGTCCTGGTCTCGTCGACCGACGGCGTCGGCACGAAGACCGCGATCGCCGCAGCCCTGGGGCGGTACGACACGATCGGCCGCGACCTGGTCGCGATGTGCGCCGACGACGTCGTCTGCAGCGGCGCGGCGCCGCTCTTCTTCCTCGACTACGTGGCGGTCGGCCGTCTCGAACCCGAACAGATCGCCGATCTCGTCGGTGGCGTGGCGGCGGGCTGCCTCGAAGCCGGCTGCGCGCTCGTCGGTGGCGAGACCGCCGAACACCCCGGGCTCATGCAGCCGGGCGACTTCGACCTGGCCGGGTTCTGCGTCGGCGTCGTCGAGCGCGACGACATGCTCGACGGCGGCGCGGCGCACGCCGGCGACGCGATCGTCGGCCTCGCGGCGAGCGGCCTCCATGCCAACGGCTACTCGCTCGTCCGATCACAGCTCGCGAAATGGGATCTCGATCTCGCGCGGCCGTACCAGGAGCAGCTGATCCTGACCCTCGGGCCCGAGGCGGCGGCCGGCGCGATGACGGCCGAGGCCGACCTTGCCCTCGCGACCCTCGGCGACGTCCTGCTGACGCCGACCACGATCTACGCCGGCGCCCTGCTCCGGGTCCGCTCGACCCTGCGGGCGGCCGGCCACGACCTTCACGGCCTCGCCCACATCACCGGCGGCGGCCTGCCCGGCAACGTGCCCCGGGTCCTCACGGACACCGTGACTGCCCGGCTCGATCCCACGACGTGGCGGATGCCGTCGATCGTCCGCCTCATCGGCGCCCTCGGCGGGCTCGATGACGACGAGCTCCGGGCGACGTTCAACGGCGGGCTCGGGATGATCGCCGTCGTGTCGCCCGACGCCGTGGAGGCGACCATCGGCGCGCTGGCCGGCGAGGGGATCACGGCCATGCTCGTCGGCGAGGTCGTGCCGGCCGATGGCGGGCCGCGCTACATCGAGGGACCGCTCACCCGATGACCGGCCGGATCGCCGTCGCCGTATCCGGCGCGGGTTCGAACCTGCGGGCGCTCCATGCCGCGGCGGCGCGCGATGAGCTCGGGGGCGAGATCGTCCTGGTCGTGGCCGATCGGGACTGCCCTGCACTCGTGTGGGCGGGCGAGCAGGGGATCGATACGGCGCTCGTCCGCGGCGGTGCCGACAATGTGCTCGCCGAGACGCTCGCGGGCGCCCGGCCGGACGTCGTGGTGCTCGCGGGCTACATGCGGATCGTCGGGCCGCGGGTGCTGGCGGCGTATCCCGGCCGGATCCTGAACACTCACCCGAGCCTCTTGCCAGCGTTCGCCGGGGCGCACGCGGTGCGCGCTGCCCTCGACCACGGGGCGAAGGTCACCGGTGCCACGGTCCACCTGGTCGACGAGGACCTCGACGGCGGCCCGATCGTCCTCCAGGAATCCGTACCCGTCCTCGCCGGCGACGATGAAGCGACGCTCCACGGCCGGATCCGAGCCGTCGAGCATCGCCTCCTGCCGCGAGCCGTTGCGCTCCTCCTGGCAGGCGCCCTCGAGCTGCCCGCGGCGGGCGGGCGGACGACGACGATCGACGTCGAACGCGCCGAGTCGGCCGTTCCGATGCCGCGCCGGGCTCTCCTGTCGGTCTCCGACAAGACCGGGCTCGTCGCCTTGGCCGCCGGCCTCGTCGGCCTCGGCTTCGAGCTGGTCTCGACCGGCGGCACCGCCCGCGCCCTCCGCGACGCCGGCCTGCCCGTGACCGACGTCGCCGCGGTGACGGGCGCTCCGGAGATGCTCGACGGCCGGGTCAAGACGCTCCATCCCCGGGTCCACGCCGGCATCCTGGCCGACCGACGCCTACCGGACCATCGCCGCCAGCTCGCCGCAGCGGGGATTGCCCCGTTCGAACTCGTCGTCGTCAACCTCTACCCGTTCGCGGCCGCGGCGGCTCGACCCGGGATCTCGTTCGACGACCTCGTCGAGGAGATCGACATCGGCGGCCCATCGATGGTCCGGGCGGCCGCCAAGAACCACGCCAGCGTCGCGATCGTGACGTCGCCGGCCCGCTACGACGCCGTGCTCGCGGCGATCCACGACGACGGCCGGGTGCCGGACGGCCTCCGCTCCGCGCTCGCGATCGAGGCGTTCCGCCACACCGCCGCCTACGACGCCCGGATCGCGGCCGAGCTGCCCGATCGGATGGCCGCGGCCGGCGTCGAGCTCCCGAATGAGCCCGGCATGCCCGGCGCCGCCGATCCGTATCCGCCGACCCTGACGATCGGGCTCGAGAAGGTCGAGACGCTGCGCTACGGCGAGAACCCCCATCAATCGGCGGCCCGCTATCGCCGGCCGGGTCGGGACGGCATCGACGCGGGGTCGTTGGCCGGCGCCGAGCCGCCGCTCCAGGGCAAGGCCCTGAGCTACAACAACGTCCTCGACGCAGCGGCGGCCGCGGCGATCGCGCGGACCCTCCGCGGGCCGGCGTGCGTGATCGTCAAGCACACGAACCCGTGCGGTGCGGCCGAGCGCCCGACGCTCCGTGAGGCCTGGGACGCGGCCCTTGCCGGCGACCCGGTGTCGGCGTTCGGAGGGGTGGTCGCGCTCACCCGCCCGGTCGACCGCGCGACGGCCGAGGGCCTCACGAGCCTGTTCCTCGAGGTCGTGGTCGCCCCCGGCTTCGACGAGGCGGCCCGCGAGTTGCTTGCCGGAAAGGTCAATCTGCGGCTCATCGTCGACTCCGCCATCGGTGGCGAGCGCCCACCGATGGCGCCCGATCCCCTCGGCGCGATCCGGACGGCCGGCGGCGCGGTCCTGGTCAGCACGCCCGACACGTCGCCCGACGATCCGGCCGGCTGGCAGGTGGCCACCCGTCGCGCTCCGACCGACCCGGAGCTCGGCGACCTCGACCTGGCGTGGCGTCTCTGTCGCGGCGTCACCTCCAACGCGATCGTCCTCGTCCGCGCCGGCCGGCTCGTCGGGTTCGGGTCCGGCCAGACCTCGCGCGTCGACGCCGCGCGCCAGGCGGTCGAGAAGGCCCGCGCGATCTCCGGCGCCGGTGTCCTTGCGGGGGCTGCCTGCGCCTCGGATGCGTTCTATCCATTTGCCGACGCGGTCGAGGTCTGCCTCGAGGCGGGAGTCACCGCCTATGTCCAGCCCGGTGGCTCGAAGAACGACGCGGCCGTCGTCGCGGTCGCCGACGCCGCCGGAGCGGCCATGGTCCTGACGGGCGTCCGGCATTTTCGCCATTGAGCCAGTCGGCCGGGGCGGAGGCGGAAACGTCGTTCCGACCGCCCTGCGCTGCGTCATCGTCGGTTGCAGCGATGGGGCATCGAAACGCGGGTCACGGGCTCACCGATGGAGGCGCTGGGCTGGGTCCGCGGCGGCGAACCGTTCGACCTCGTCCTGAGCGACCTGCCTGCTGATCACCACCTCTTGACTGACCCGCCATCATGATCGGCGCCGGGGGACCGGCATCATCGTGGGCGGGATGGCGACCGGGGGAAGCCGTCCCGCCCTCCTGATTCCAGCGGTGAGGCCGACGACCAGAGCGAAGCCGATTCTGGCGAGTCCTGCAGCCCGTCTCCAGACCAGAACATGAGGACAGCCAGATGGGCTTGCTGTGGGAGGTCGTCCCGGCGGTCGGAGGGCGCGTCGGGACCGGCGGTCAGCCCGCGGTCGGATCGACGGCTTCGAGGTGCTTGGCAGCGATGTGCCCGAGGCGTCGGCGGCCGGCATCATTGAGGACGACGACGTCGGCCGCGGTGGGAGTGAGTTCGACGCGGTTCCGGCCGCCCTCCTTGGCCCGATACAGGGCCGCGTCGGCGAGGGACACGAGTGACTTCTGGTCCTGCAGGTTTGGTCCGGTGGAAGCGACCCCGAACGAAGCGGTGATCCGGGCAGATCGACCCGGGCCGAGTTCCACCACCATCTGCTCGATCGATGCCCGGAGCTTCTCGGCGATGGCCTGGGCCTCGTCGATCGCGACATGGCGGAGGGCGACGATGAACTCTTCGCCGCCGTACCGGGCCGCGACGTCGGATGCGCGGATGGATCCGGCGACGACGCGGGCGAACGATCGCAGCGCCTCGTCGCCGGCCGGATGGCCGTAGGTGTCGTTGAAGGCCTTGAAGTGGTCGATGTCGATCATGACCACGCTCGTGGGCTGCTCGTCACGGCGGGCCGCTTCGAGCTCCTGCTCGAGGTAGGGTCGAAGGAACGGGTATTGCGGAGTCCGGTCAGCGGATCGGACATGGCCTGACCTTCCATCGTCTTCATCAGCCGGGCATTGGCCATCGCCAATCCGACGTTCTCTGCGACGCGGGTCACCACTCGGACGGACTCCGGATCGAATGCGTTCAGCGACGTCGATTCGAGGTGGATCACGCCGACGATCTTGCCGAGGGCAAGCATCGGTACGCAGGCCATGGTCCCGCTGGCAGCGTGGCCGCCCTCACCACTTCGGCGACACGGACTTGACCACGGCTCGCCGCCTCCGCCATCATCGGCTGGTGGACCAGTTCGGGAGCCTGATGGCGATGCCCGAGCGGCCCCGCTCGCGACAGGCCTGACCCAGCGCCTGCCGGCCGAGCGTCGGCCGCCGATCATCCGGCGCGCTCCGCGCGCCTGCGCCCGGCCTGCCCAGGGCTTTCGGCATCAGCGCCGACGGCCCAGCGCCACCCCGAGGATCCGATGCCCGACGATGCCCGCCCGCGCTTCTACCTGACGACTGCGATCGCCTACGCCAACAGCCAGCCCGGCGTCCACACCCTGTACGAGGTGATCGGCGCCGATGCCATCGCCCGGTGGCACCGGATGCTCGGCGACGACACCCGCTTCCTGACCGGAACCGACGAGCACTCGGTCAACATCGCGATGCGGGCGGCCGAGGACGGCAAGGACACGCGGGCGTTCGTCGACGAGAAGGTCGCCCTGTTCAAGGCAGCCGAGGACGCCCTCGGGATCCGCCCCGACCGGTTCATCCGGACGACCGATCCGGACCACGTCCGGGCCTCCCAGGAGCTTGTCCGGCGGGCGTACGCGAACGGCGACATCTATGTCGGGACGTACGAGGGCTGGTATTGCCCGAATGAAGGCTTCCGCAACGCGACCGACGTCCAGGAGACGGCCCGCGGCACGATCTGCCCGAACCATCCGGACGTGCCGCTCCAGTGGCTGACCGAGCGCAACTGGTTCTTCCGGCTGTCGGCCTACCAGGAACGCCTCGAGCGCCATTTCGAGGAGAATCCGGAGTTCGTCCAGCCCGACTACCGCCGGAACGAGATGCTCGGCTTCATCCGCCAGGGCCTCGAGGACTTCTCGATCAGCCGGGCGGGCTCCGGCTGGGGCATCCCGTTCCCGATCCGCGAGGACGGCTCGTCGGCGCAGCTCCCGGACGGCTCGTGGGACCCGGAGGCCGGCACGATCTACGTCTGGTACGACGCCCTGATCAACTACGTCACCGGAGCCGGCTTTCCCGACGATCCCGAGGCCTTTGCCCGCTACTGGCCGGCCGACCTCCACGTCATCGGCAAGGACATCCTCCGGTTCCACACGATCTTCTGGCCGGCGATGCTGTGGAGCGCCGGGCTCGAGGCGCCGCGCAAGGTCTGGGCCCACGGCTGGCTGCTCGTTGCCGGCGGCGAGCGGATGAGCAAGAGCCGGGGCAACTTCCTCGACCCGGGCGACTTCGTGGCGGCGTTCGGCAGCGACGGCGCCCGCTACGTCGCCCTCCGCGAGGTGCCGTTCGACAAGGACGCCGAGGTGAGCTGGGACGGCTTCGTCCGGCGCTACAACGCCGATCTCGCCAACGACTTCGGGAACCTCGTCAACCGGACGGTGTCGATGGCCAACCGCTACCTCGGCGGCGAGCGACCCGACCCGAGCCCGGCCGCCGAGGCCGATCGAACATGGAGCTGGACCAGCCGCGTGCCGATGCTCCACGCCCATCTCGACGATTGCCTCCTCCACGAAGCCCTCGGAACCCTGTGGTCCGTCGTGTCGGAGGCCAACCGGTTCGTCGACGCCGAGAAGCCATGGGAGCTGAACAAGGCGGCCAGGACCGGCGACGAGGAGGCCGGCGGACGGCTGCGGACCGTCCTCGGCGACCTCGTCGAGGCCTGCCGGCTGCTCGGACTCGCCGTGGCCCCGTTCCTGCCGGCGACCGCGCCACGTGTCCTCGCCCAGCTCGGCTACGCCTGGCCGTACGGCCCGGATGGCAACGGTGGGCCGGCGCTGCTCGACGAGCTGCGCTGGGGCGCCCATGCCGGCGAGGCGGGGACGTTGACGACCGCCGAACCACTCTTCCCGCGCCTCGATGTCGAAACCGAGGCATTCTGATCGTCGATCCGACGAACCCCACCCGAGGAGGCACCTGATGGCCCACGGCGAGATCAACCACATCGAGTTCCCGGCCGACGATCCGGAGCGGGCGATGGCCTTCTACAGCGCGGTCGCCGGCTGGGAGTTCTCGGCGATGGACGGCTTCGACGAGTACTGGGTCTTCCGGTCCGGCGAGGGCTACGGCGGCGCGGTCGGCAAGCGCGGTGTGTCGACCGGCCCGGTCCTGCGCGACTACATCGAGGTCAACTCGATCGACGACGCGCTTGCGGCAGGCGAGCGGACCGGCGGGACGGTCAAGGAAGCAAAGTCGGAGATCGCCGGCATGGGCTGGTTCGCCGTCCTCATCGATCCCGAGGGAACCGAGATCGGCCTGTTCCAGAGCAGCGCGCTCGGCTGAGCCCGACGCAGACCGGGGAGCGAGGCGATGCGCCTCGTCGACAGCCACTGCCACCTCCAGGCGGACCGCTTCGACGACGATGTCGAGGCGGTCATCGCCGCGGCACGCGAGGCCGGCCTCGAGCGGATCCTCGTCCCCGGCTGGAACGTGTGGTCGTCGGCCGCCGCGATCGCTCTCGCCGAGCGGTTCCCGGCGCTGGATGCCGCCGTCGGCGTCCATCCCCACGACGCGGCCACGGTCGACGACGAGGCGTGGGCCGCGATCGCGGCCAGCGCTCGGGATCCGCGCGTCGTCGCGATCGGCGAGACCGGCCTCGACTACGACCGCGTCTTCTCGCCGATCCTGGCCCAGCTGGCGAACCTGCGCCGGAACCTCGTCCTGGCTGCCGAGACCGGCAAGCCGGCGATCCTTCACTGTCGATCGAGGGCAGGGGAGCGCGACGCCCAGGACGCCCTCCTCGCCGAGTTGCGGGCGTTCGGCGCTGACGTCCCCCCGGTCGTCGTCCATTCCTTCAGCGGCCCGCTCGACTACGCCGAGGCCATGCTCGCGCTCGGCGCGGCGATCAGCATCTCGGGGCTCGCCTTCCGCAAGGGCGAGGACGCGACCGCGGACGTCGTCCGGCTGGTTCCGGCCGATCGACTCCTCGTCGAGACCGACTCGCCCTTCCTCGCCCCGCCCGGCGCGCCGCGCGGCCGCAACGCGCCCGAGTGGGTCCGTGTGACCGCGGCCTGGGTCGCCGAGCTGCGCGGCATGGATCTCGCGACGCTCGGGGATGACCTCGTCGCCACGTTCGATCGCATGTTCGCTCGCTCTGGCCGCTGACGCGCCGACGGCGCCCGAGGCTCGCGCGAAGCGGCCGTCCGCTCGGTGGCTTCGATGCCTGGACGGGCGCGAGGCGCTACCGTTCGGTCATCCGGGCGCCTGCCGCGCCCGCCGTCACCTGCCTTGCTCTGAGGGGGACCGGAACTTTGCCGAACCGGCCGATGGCCGCTCCACGGGATCGCGGGCTTGCCTCGTGGCGATGGCCGATGGCGATCCTCGCGATCGTGCTGATTCTCGTTTCGATGCCGCTCGCCGGTTGGGGACTTGCGGCCGGACCCAGTCCTGCCGGCTCGGGGGTCGCCGCGGCGTCACCCGGATCGTCGCACGTACCGTCGCCACCTGAGTCGTCACCCGGACCGGCGAGGAGCCCCTCCGCGCCAGCGTCGGCGCCTCCGATCGTCGCGGACGCCGAGCTCAGCCCGGACTGCCTCAACTCGAGCGACCCAATCGCCCGGGCCGACGAGCTGATGGCCAATCAATACAGACTCGGGGCGCAGCCGATCGTCACTCTCCCGGCGAACCCGACCTGGGGCGAGAACCCGCTCGGTGACTCGAACTGGCAGTTCCAGCTGCACGCGATGCGCTACGTCCTCGACCTGTTCACGGCTGCCCGCCTGACCGGAGACAGGGCGTACCGGGACCGGGCGCTGTTCCTGCTCCGCGACTGGGTGACCGACAATCCGCGCCATTCGGCGCCGTCGGTCTGGTCGTGGAATGACCATACGACCGCGCTCCGGGCGGTCGTCCTCGCCTGCGCGGCGGACCTGGCCCCGACGACGAGCTGGCTCCACAACGCCCTGGTCGTCCATGGCCGGACCCTGGCGGACCCGACCTTCTACCGCAACGAAGGCAACCACGCGCTGAACCAGGACATCGGCCTGCTCGAGGTGGCGCGGGTCCTGAAGCGGTCCGACTGGCGCAGGCTGGCCGGCAGCCGGATCAACACCCTGATCGTTGGCAGCGTGGACGCGCAAGGGGTCACCAATGAGCAGTCGATCGGGTATGAGGCCTTCAACTACAAGCGCTACCGCGAGGCGGAAGAGCGGATGCTCGCGGTCGGGCTCGAGCCGAGCGCCGCCTTCGCCCGGCTGGACCTGATGCCCCAATTCCTGGCCCAGGCCACGCTCCCGAACGGGACGTACGAGATGATCGGCGACACGAGCGGCTGGCCGGCCGATGTCATCGCCGGAACCCCCGCCGAGTCTGCGGCAACCGGCGGCGCCTCCGGCCCGAAACCGACCGCGACCATCACCCGCTACGAGGCGGGCTACCTGTTCGCGAGATCCGGCTGGGGCGAGCATCGCCCGGCGGCCGATGAGACGTTCCTGTCGATGAAGTGGGGCCCGGCTCCGATCTTCCACGGCCACGCCGACGGACTCGAGCTAACGCTCGCCGCGTACGGTTCGCGCCTCCTCGTCGATCCAGGGCCATTCTCCTACAACGGCGGCATCTACCGAGGATTCTTCAAAGGCCGGTCGGCGCACAACGTCGTCACCGTCGACAGCTCCACCTGGAACCGGGCGGCGGCGACGCGCCTGCTCGGATACCGACAGTCGGCCCGATACGTCGACATCCGCCTCCAGGGGGCGGGTGATCGAGGCGTCGTCCACACCCGGCGCATGACGTACTCGCGGGGACTCGACTACATCCTCGTCGAGGATCGGCTGACCTCGGCCAGCGTCCACACGTATCGCCAGCTCTGGCACTTCGTCGAGGATGCTCAGCCTCTCGTCGGCGGTTCGAGCGTCTGGACGGAGCGACCGCGGGGGAACGTCCTTATCCGCCAGCTCGCCGGCGCACCGCAGGTCCGGATCGTCAGGGGCCGGACGAAGCCCATCCAGGGTTGGATCTCCTACAAGCAGGGCCAGAAGCTCGCCGCGCCGGTCGAGGAAGCGACCCAGCGCGGGCGCAGCGTCCGCTACCTCACCCTGATCGTGCCCGCCGCCGGCAGACCGGAGGCGACCGTCAGTGGCCTGCGCCTCACCAGCAGCGGCTACTCGGTCACGATCACGATCGGCGGTCGCTCCGAGCGCGTCACGGTCAGCGGAACGTCGGTCTGGATCCACGAGCTGCCCTGAGGTCCGACTCCCGGATCGGACGCGCGGCGCGACCGCGATCGGGGTTGACAGCCCGGCGAGCCCGCGGCTACAGTATTAGCACTCTCACATCGAGAGTGCTAGCGCGGTCCGACCGAGGACCTGGAGGGGGCCAATCCGTCGACTGACGGACGCCCGAGAGGTTCGGTCTCGACCCGTCGCGGCACTTCACCACATCGCCGGGGACGTGATCGACCCATGCCGATCCGGTTCGCCCCCGCCCATCGAGACCGACGTCGGCCACCACCGCCGTCCCAGGAGGAATGCACGTTGGCCACCGCCACCGCTTCCGCGACGAAGCTCCGCCCGCTGGGCGACCGCGTCGTGATCCAGCCGACCGCACGTGAGGAGATGACCAAGAGCGGCATCGTCCTTCCGGACACCGTCAAGGAGAAGCCCCAGAAGGGCCTCGTCCTGGCCGTGGGCCCGGGCCGCACCCTCGACGACGGCAAGCGCGAGAGCATCGACGTCAAGAAGGGCGACACGGTCCTCTACGCCAAGTATGCCGGGACCGAGTTCAAGATCGACGACGAGGAGCTCCTCATCGTCAGCCAGAAGGACATCCTCGCGATCGTCGAGGACTGAATCCTCCGGCCGATGCGCTCCACCGAGCGCGCTCGGCCGTCGGAGGGCGAGTGATCGCTCACCGCTGAGGTTGCCAACTCGACCCCCACGCACGTCTCCAGGAGGGACATCCAAATTGGCTAAGCAACTGATCTTCGACGAGACCGCTCGTCGCAGCCTCAAGCGGGGCATCGACAAGCTCGCCGACGCCGTCAAGGTGACGATCGGCCCGAAGGGCCGAAACGTCGTCCTCGACAAGAAGTTCGGCTCCCCGACCATCACCAACGACGGCGTGACGATCGCTCGCGATATCGAGCTCGACGACCCGTTCGAGAACATGGGCGCCCAGCTCCTCAAGGAAGTCGCCACCAAGACCGACGATGTCGCCGGCGACGGCACGACCACCGCGGTCGTCCTCGGCCAGGCGCTCGTCTCCGAGGGTCTCCGTGTCGTCACCGCCGGGGCCAACCCGATGGTCGTCAAGCGCGGCATCGAGGTCGCCGTCGCGGCCGTCGTGGCCGAGCTCGAGAAGCACAAGGTCGACGTCTCGTCGCGCGAGCAGATCGCGGCCGTCGCGGCGATCTCGGCCGCGGATCCGGAAGTCGGCGAGATCATCGCCGAGGTGATGGACAAGGTCGGCAAGGACGGCGTCATCACCGTCGAGGAAGGGCAGTCGCTCGGCCTCGAGAAGGAATACACCGAGGGCATGCAGTTCGACCGGGGCTACCTCTCGGCGTACTTCGTCACCAACCCCGATCGGATGGAGGCGGTTCTCGAGAGCCCGCTCATCCTGATCACCGACAAGAAGATCTCCAGCGTCCAGGACATGCTCCCGGCGCTCGAGAAGGCCGTCCAGCAGGGCAAGCCGACCCTGATCATCGCCGAGGACATCGACGGTGAGGCCCTCGCGACGCTCGTCGTGAACAAGCTCCGTGGCACCGTCTCGGTCCTGGCCGTCAAGGCCCCGGGCTTCGGCGATCGCCGCAAGGAGATGCTCCGCGACATCGCCACACTGACCGGTGGCACCGTCATCAGCGAGGAAGTCGGCCGCAAGCTCGACTCCGTCACGTTCGAGGACTTCGGCTCGGCTCGCCGCGTCGTCGCGACCAAGGACGACACGACCGTCATCGACGGCGCCGGCTCGCCCGACCAGATCAAGGCCCGGATGAGTCAGATCAAGGCCCAGATCGAGGACACGACCTCCGACTACGACAAGGAGAAGCTCCAGGAGCGTCTCGCCAAGCTGTCGGGTGGCGTTGCCGTGATCAAGGTCGGCGCGGCCACCGAGGTCGAGCTCAAGGAGAAGAAGCACCGCATCGAGGATGCGCTCTCGACGACCCGTGCGGCCGTCGAGGAGGGCCTCGTCGCCGGCGGCGGCACCGCGCTCCTGCAGGCCATCCCGGCCCTCGACAACCTCAAGCTCGAGGGTGACGCCCAGGTCGGCGTCGACATCGTCCGCAAGGCTCTCGAGGCCCCGGCCCGCCAGATCGCCGACAACGCCGGCCAGTCCGGCGAGGTCGTGATCAACGCGATTCGCAACGCCAAGATCGGCCACGGCTACGACGCCCTCCGCAACGAGTACGGCGACATGTTCAAGAAGGGGATCGTGGACGCCCGCAAGGTGACCCGGTCCGCCCTCCAGAACGCGGCCTCGATCGCGGCGATGGTCCTGACGACGGAGACGTTGATCACGGACATCCCCGAGAAGGCAGCGGCTGGCGCCGGCGGTGGCCACGGCCACGGCGGCGGAGACATGGACTTCTAGTTCTCGAGTCGGAGCAACGCTCGAAAGCCCCTCCCGGCGACGGGAGGGGCTTTCGTCTGTCAGGTCGGACTCACGCACGAAGCAGGCTCACGGCCGCGCCCGGCTTCGGAGCGCGCCGGACCTGCCGATCTGTCAGGCTGCGTCAGGCGGTGCTCCCGCTGATCCTGGCGAGTTCCTGCTCCGTGCGACGCCCTTCCGGAGCAAGGCCGACGGGATCCGCCCAGCGCAGCGTCGTGATCGGAGGCCCGGATGGACATCTGGCTCATGGTGGTCCAGTTCGTCCATATCCTCGGAGGGGCCGCCTGGCTGGGCGGGTCGATCTTCGCGAATCTCGTGCTGCTGCCCTACGTGTTCCGCCAGGCGCCGGACCGCCGACGCGGGCTGATCGGCGTCCTGATCCTCGGGCCCGAGCGGGTGATGATCGGAGCGGCCGTGATCGGCGGCCTGATGGGGCTCGTTCGCGGGACGTTCTTCGGCCCGATCCGCTCGATCGACGACCTCGGCTCTGGCTACGGCCTGACGTGGCTCGGGGCGGTGGTCGTCGTGCTGGGGGTCTTCGTGGTCGGCGGCGCGGTGACGAGTCGCGCCGCTCGCCGTCTGCTGGACGACGACGCGCTCTGGGTGGCCTCGGCGGACGGCCGGCTGGGCGACGCCTACGCCACGACCGCTGTCCGTCTCAAGGTCGGCTTCCGGATCGAGCTGAGCGGGATTCTCGTCACCCTGGCCCTCATGGAGGTGCTCCGCTTCTCCTGACGAGGCGCGACGAACCCGGACGTTCGGGCGCCTGACGACGGCGTGCGGCGCGCCGTCAGGCTGAAACGGTACGTTCGGCCCTTTGACACGGACGTGGGCGCCGGGGCACGCTGTCGCCCGTTCATCCAACCCATTCGGGGAGAATTCATGATCCGCCGCCTCGCACTCCTGCCGATCGCCATCGTGGCGACCCTCTCGCTCGTTCTCGCCGCCTGCAGCTCGACGCCGGCCGCGCCGGCCCTGACCGATCCGAAGGAGATCGTGACCAAGGGCGTCACCTCCCTCGTGGACGTCAAGACGCTCGAGATCACGGCCACCTTCACCGGTAGCGTCAAGGCCGCCCAGCTGGGCACCTTCGACCTCTCGACGATCAAGCTGAGCGCCGCGGTCGATTCCGCCAACAAGACCGCCAAGTTCAGCCTCGACGCGCCGACCCTGCTCGGCACGAAGATCGATGCCCTGATGGTCGGCGGCTCGGCCTACTACAAGGTCGCGGGGATGCTTGCGGCGTCGCTCCATGCCACCCCGGACAAGTACACCAAGGTCGCCGTCCCGACCGCATCCGGTGATCCCGCCGCGGCCGTGACCGACGTCACGAAGCTTGTGGCTCAGCTCCAGGAAGGGCTCGCCAAGCTGCCGTCGCCGCTGACGAAGGCCTCCGACGAGAAGTGCGGCGACGTCGATTGCTACCACGTGTCCACCGTCGTGACCGCGGCCCAGATGAAGGTGCTCGATGCGACCTCGACCCTCGACGGTGATGTCACGGTCGATCTCTGGACCCGCAAGAGCGACTATCGTCCGGCGAAGATCGGGCTCTCGATCGCGTCCGCGACCCTCGGGACGTTCGGCATGGCGATCGAGATCAAGTACGACGTCCCGGTGTCCGTCACCGCCCCACCGGCCGACCAGCTCGCCCCGTAGCGGCGTCCCGTTCGGAACCCAGCAGCGAGGCCCGGGTCCACGACCCGGGCCTCGCGACGCCCGGCCGATTCTCGCGGGGCGTGCACATGCGACGCGCTCGTCACGCAACGGCGGGCGTCGGGTCGCGGATTCACCCATGCAGTGAACGATCGGCCGGAATCGGGCTGAATCGGGACTTCGCGACCCGGATTCGCCTCCTCGGGATGCTCTGTTGGTCCGATCTGCTCACGGGGCGAGAACGGGCCGGGTCCCCGCGGCTCTGGCGGCGTGGATGCGGCCCGGCGAAGGCCCCCGACCTACAATGACGCGGTGCCATCCCCGACCCGTCGACCGCGCTCCGGACGCCTCGCCGACGATGCCCCGAGCGGTGAGGGAACGCTGTTCGCGGACGTCGCGGAGCAGCCCGTCGACGCCGTCCCGCAGGAGCCCGACTGGCTGCGCGACGTGCCGATCCCGGGCGACGTCCCGGTCGAGCTGACCGCCGACGAGCGGCGCGCCCGCGAGGACGAGCAGAAGGTCACCGAGAAGGTCCGGGCTGCGGCGCGCGCCGAGGAGATCGTCGGCCGGCTCAATCCCGAACAGGCCCGCGCCGTCACCGCCACCGAGGGGCCGCTCCTGATCCTCGCCGGCGCGGGCTCGGGCAAGACCCGCGTCCTCGCCCACAGGATCGCGTATCTCGTCGGGGTGAAGAACGTCCGGCCGTGGTCGATCCTCGCGGTCACCTTCACGAACCGCGCCGCCGGGGAGCTGCGCGAGCGGATCATCAGCCTCGTCGGCGAGCCTGGCCGCGACGTCCAGGCGGGGACCTTCCACTCGCTCTGTGCCCGCGTCCTCCGTCGCGACGGCGAGGCGATCGGGATCGACCGTCGTTTTGTGGTGTATGACACCGAGGATCAGCAGAGCCTGATGAAGCAGCTCCTCCGCGAGGAGGACCTGCCCCTGACCGGCGAGTTCCGGCCGAGCGCCGTGCTCGGGGCGATCAGCCGGGCAAAGAACGAGATGCTCGACGCGACGTTCCTCGCAGAGAACGCCGTCAACCACCGCGAGCGGACGATCGCCAAGCTTGCGGTCCGCTACGAGCAGCGCCTCAAGAAGGTCGGCGCCCTCGACTTCGACGACCTGCTCCTCAAGGCCGTCGTCCTGTTCGACGAGGCGCCCGACGTCCTCGCCCGTTACCAGGATCGCTGGCGCTATCTCCACGTCGACGAGTACCAGGACACGAACCGTCCGCAATACCTCTGGATCCGGTCGCTGGCCGCCAAGTACCGCAACCTCGCGGTCGTCGGCGACGACGACCAGTCGATCTACCGCTGGCGCGGGGCGGACCTCCGCAACATCCTCGACTTCGAGCGCGACTACCCCGATGCCACGGTCGTGAAGCTCGAGCAGAACTACCGCTCGACCCAGCTGATCCTCGACGCCGCCCATGCCGTCGTGTCGCGCAACAGCGAGCGGACCGACAAGAAGCTCTGGACCAACACGAGCGGCGGGGCGAAGATCCAGCGCTTCGAGGCCTACAACGAGGAGGAGGAGGCGGAATGGATCGCCCGCCAGGTCGAGGGCCTGGTCGGCGGCCGCGGGTCCGTCCTCACGCGCCGCGCCGACGACGAGGACGCGGGCTCGCTCCGTGCCCGCGACATCGCGGTGATGTACCGGATGAACGCCCAGTCCCGCGCGATCGAGGAGTCGTTCCTGCGCTACGGGATCCGCTACCAGCTCGTCGGCGGGACGCGGTTCTACAGCCGGCGCGAGGTCAAGGACGCGCTCGCCTACCTGCGGACGCTCCGGAGCGACACCGACAGCGTCAGCTTCGAGCGGATCATCAACATCCCGGCGCGGGCGATCGGGGACAAGACGATCGAGGTCCTCCGCAGGGCGTCGGTCCAGGGCGGGATCTCCACGTGGGAGGCGATCGAGCGGGCGTCCCGCGGCGAGGTCGAGGGGCTGGGACCGCGGGCCCGTGGGTCGATCGCCGATTTCGCCGTGCTGATCCGGCGCCTCCGCTCGAAGGTCGGCGTCCTGAACCTGCCGGAGCTGCTCGACGAGACGCTCGAGGCGTCGGGCTACCGGGCGATGCTCGCCGATGGCTCGGAGGACGGCGAGGACCGCTGGGCGAACCTGCTCGAGCTGCGCTCGGTCACGACCCGCTACGACGACCTCGAGCCCGAGGACGCCCTCGACCGCCTGCTCGAGGAGACGGCCCTCGTCGCCGACCAGGATTCGTACGAGGGCGACGCCGACGCGGTGACGTTGATCACGCTCCACGCCGCGAAGGGCCTCGAATTCCCGGTCGTCTTCATCGCCGGGCTCGAGGAGGGCGTCTTTCCCCACAGCCGGGCGCTCGACGACGAGAAGGAGCTCGAGGAGGAGC
>DATAIW010000099.1:0-4464 GCA_036262455.1 Candidatus Limnocylindrales bacterium
GGTGGAGCTCGCTAGCGGCGCCGCCCCTTGACCTTCGTCGACTTCGGGGCCGGGATCACGTGGGCGCTGCCCGCCGCGGGGCGGATCGTGCTTTCGTGCCCGTCCTCCCAGGCGACCCGATAGCGGGTCCCGTACTCGGCCTCGATCACCTCGAGGATCTCGCCTTCCCGGACGCGTTCGCCCACCTTGGCCGAGTCGAGAACGATCCGGTCGTGGGTGCTGCTGACCATGGCGTCGACCTCCGAGTGAGGGCCGATCCGCCGGGCGTGCCGATTCGTCCGCCGTCCCCTCGGCCGTCTGCCATCGTGGCATCGGGGGCCCTGGATCCGGCAGTGCCAGTCGGCCCGTCACCGGCGGGACGCCGGCGAAGGTCGAGGGCGTCGCCGGATGGACTCCCGAGCTTCGATCGGCCGCGTCAGGCCGCCTGGCGCTGCCTGACCTGGAGCCGCCTCACCTGGAGCCGCCGCAGGCCGACCCACAGGGCGAACGCGAACGCCATGGCCGCCGGGGCGAGCAGGTCACCGCCGAGAAGATGGACGGCGGCGTCCGCACCCGCGATCGTCCAGCAGATCGCACCAGACACGAGAAGGAAGGTTCGATTCATCCGGATCCCCTGGCTTGGGCCGCATGGGTGTGCCCCGTCGGCCTGGCCAACATAGCCGATCGTCCTGCCCGTTCAATACCCAATGGTCCTATCTGGTTCGCTTCTGCACCGGAACGTTGGCGACGTCCTCACCAGGCTCCGGACGCGGCACGGGCGCCCGACCCCGAGGGCCCGGCGGCCGGCGGGCATGGTCTCGCGACCTTCGGATCTCGTCAGCTGGCCGGATTCGGCAATATCGGGCTCATCAGCTGGACGTCGTTGTCGTGCGGGTCGGCGAGCGTGGCGATGGACACGTCCGACACGTCCGGTAGTCCTTCGCGGCGATCCCGATCGATCCGGCCCGCCACCGGTACCGGGGGCTCGTGCGTCCTCGGTAGCCCGATCGAGGGGTGACGCTGCTCCAATGGTCCGTGCAAGCATCGTCGCCACAGGCGGGTGGCTGTCGCGCGGGTCACGGGACCCGCGCTCGTTGCCGTCTTCCGTCAGGAGTCGCAAACGCGTGCTGGCCGCGAATCTTCGCAACAAGCTCACTCGGCCGTGGTTCGCCTTCCTTTGCGCGGGCCTCGTCGCGATCGCGGCCTATTTCGCAATCCCTGACTGGCAGGACGGGCTGTACGCGGGCGTCGGGCTCGCGTCATCCGTCGCGATCGTCATCGGCTGGAAACGATACCGGGCATCGCAACGGGCCTGGCTGGCGATCGCCCTCGGCCTCGCCCTCTACTCGTTCGGTGACATCGCCTACTCGATCATCGCCGCGCTGACCGCATCCGAGCCGTTCCCGTCGGCCGCCGACGGGTTCTACCTCGCGGGCGAGGTCCTCATCGTCATCGGGGTCGGACGGCTGGCGGGCACGATCGGGCGTGGCCTGTACAGGCCGGCCCTGCTCGACGCGGCGCTCGTTGCGACGGCGGGGGCTTTCATCGCCTGGCCGCTCGTCCTCGACCCGATCTCCGCTCAGGTGACGGACCCGCTGTCCGGATTGATCGCGCTTTCGTACCCGATCGTCGACCTGGTCCTCGTCGGGGTGCTCACGCGCCACTTCCTGTATCCGGGCAAGAAGACCTTGGCCAGCTTGCTGCTCGCTGCCGGGGTCGGCGTCTGGCTGGTCGTCGACCTGGTCTACGCCGTGATGTCGCTGACCGACGGGTACGCCTCGGGCGATCCGATCGACCTCGGCTGGCTCCTTGCCTACACGCTCGTCGGTGCCGCGGGCCTCCATCCTTCGATGGCTGCGCTCGTCCGGACGTCCGAGACGCACGAAGTCACCGTGTCGAACGGTCGTCTCGTGCTCATCGGCGCCTCCGTGACCATCCCCGTGTTCGTCTTCCTGCTGCACGGGCCGATGGTCCACGCCGGCGACTATCTTGCGTTCGGGCTCGGCTCCGTCATCATCGGTGTGCTCGGGTCAGTGCGTCTGCTCGGGTCGCTCCATTCGTCGCGAGTCCTCCTCGCTGCGCAGGATTCCCTCCAGGGCGAGCTCGACCGCCGAGCCCGCACCGACCATCTGACCGGGCTGTCGAACCGCCAATCCATCGTCGAGCGACTGGCCAGCGACCTCGCGAGCGGCGCTCCCACCGCCCTGATGTTCCTCGATCTCGACGACTTCAAGCGGGTCAATGACGCCTTCGGACACCCCGCGGGCGATGCCTTCCTTCGAGAGGTGGCCGAGCGAATCCGCTCGGTCATCCGGAACCCGGACGACGTCGCGCGGCTGGGGGGCGACGAATTCGCCGTCGTCGTGAGCCGCTGCGTTGATGAGGAAGCCGCGGTTGCCGTCGCGCGGCGGATCTACGACGCGTTTGCCGCGGACGTGCGGCTCGACGGCCACCACTTCCGGATCCAGGCGTCGATCGGGATCGTCTGGTGCGGGGGCTCGGACCTGACGGCCGATGAGGTCCTCAGTCGGGCCGACATCGCGATGTATCGAGCCAAGGAGCGCGGCGATGGCTCGTATGCGCTCTTCGAGCAAGCGATGCACGACTCCGCCCTCGATCGTGCGCAGCTGCGCAGCGATCTCGAGGGGGCCGTCGGACGCGGCGAGATCACGCCGTGGTTCCAGCCCATCTTCGATGTGACGACCCGTCGCCTGGTCGCCGTCGAGGCGCTCGCCCGCTGGAACCACCCGGCGCGCGGCCTCGTGGCGCCGGACGACTTCGTTCCGATCGCCGAGCTGTCGGGCTCGATCGCGGAGATCGATCGGCTGGTCCTCCGGGTCGCTGCGGGTCACGTCGCCGATTGGATCGACATGATCGGCGCACCGCTCCAGCTCCACGTCAACATCACCCCGCGCGAGGCGGCCGATCCGGCCACCGTCGACGCGATCGCGGCGGCGCTCGACGAAGCGAAGCTGCCGGCCAACTGCCTGGTCGTCGAGGTCGTCGAGACGGCGCTGATCGATGAGACCGCGGTCGCGCCGGTCCTGGCCGAGCTGAAGGCCCTCGGCGTCCTCCTGTCGATCGACGATTTCGGCAGCCGCTACGCCGTCCTGACCCAGCTGGGCCGCCTGCCGATCGACATCGTCAAGCTCGATCGGAGCCTCGTCGCGGGCGTCGAGACGGCCGAGGGGTTCCGCCTCCTCGAGGGAATCCTGCGCCTTGCCCAGAGCCTCCGACTTGACACCGTCGCCGAGGGCGTCGAGTCGACCGCCGTCATGCCCATCCTGCGCCGCCTCGGTTGCACCGCCGCCCAGGGGTATTCGCTGGGTCGCCCGATGCCGGCCGCCGACTTCGAGCGACGCCTGGTCAAGTGGTCGCGGGAGACGCTGAGCGCCTGACTCGTCTCGACCGTCAGGCGGGGCCGGATGGGAGCGTCCCCGACCCGCAGCGGCTCCCGATCGCGCGATGAGTTTCGCGAAGGCTTGCTTCGATCGCCGAGGATCGACGGTCCGGAATCAGATCGGCTGACCGACGCCACTCATCGGTGGTGTCGCGGGCACAACGAATCGACGACGCGGGCGAGTCATCGGCGGCGTACCGTGGACGCGGCCCGAACCTCTCGTGTCGTGGAGGCTCCGATGTCTGGGCGAGCAGTGTCGATCTCGCCTGCGGAGGCGACGCCGGGGCGTTCACGGAGTCGATATGCCTGAGGCCCCGGCCGCGCTCAGATCCGCCTTTTCCGCCCTCCGCCAGGCGCTCGCCAACGACGGGATCCGTCGGCTCGGGATCTCCTGGACGCTGGGGGTCGCGGCCGATTCCGCGCTCCTGGTGGTCACCCTGGTCACGGTGTTCAATGGCGGCGGCTTCGTCGCTGCCGCCGTTCTCGGCGCGGTCCGCATGATCCCCGCGGTCGTGGCCGGCATGCTCGCCGGCACGATGCTCGAGCGCTTCCGCGGTGACCGGATCCTGGTCGTGCTCGGCCTGGTCCGTGCGGCCAGCGCCGGTCTCACGGTCTTTGCGATGGTCACGGCGGGGCCGACCCTGGCCGATCACCACGTCACCGTGGTCCTCCTCTTCGTGGCCGCAGCCGTCGCTGCTGCGGCGGGCGCTCCCGTGCGGCCGACGCAGGTCACCCTGATGCCGACGATCGCACGCAGCCCGGCCGAGCTCGTCACCGCGAACACCGCCTGGAGCACGGGCGAGGGGCTCGGTGCGTTCGGTGGGCCGTTCGTCGCCGGCATTCTCATGGGGCAACAGCTGCACATCGTCGTTGCGGTCGTGGCCGCCGTCGCGTTCATCGTGACGGCCGTGGTCGGCGCTGGACTGCGGTTCGAGCAGGCGGCCGACGCTTCGGGCGGGGGCAGGCACACGACGAACGGGATCCGGCTGATGGATGGCGTTCGCGCGCTCCGAGCGCGGCCCGTGCTGGCCTGGTCGATGCTGGGTACGTTTGGCCAGGTCGTGACCCGTGGGCTGCTCAGCGCG
>DATAIW010000100.1:0-8163 GCA_036262455.1 Candidatus Limnocylindrales bacterium
GATCTGGCTCTTCTTCTTGCCGGACGCCGGCTCGTTGATCGGGAATTTCACCCGGCCGTTGCCGTTGGTCATGACCTTCGACATCAGGGCGCTGAACTCGGTGTGGATGACCTTGTCGTCGTAGTGGATCAGCTGGGCGAAGCCGAACACGTCGCGGTAGTAATCGACGTACTTGTTCATGTCGCCGAGGTCGACGTTGCCGACGCAGTGGTCGATCTCGAGGAGGCTCATCCCGGTCGCGGCGGGGGCCGGCTTCTTGACCTTCCGGAAGCCCGGGGCGAAGACGCCGTGGTAGTCGCGTCGGTCGATGAAGCTGTGGCGGACCTCGCCGTACGTGTAGACCGCCGACCGGCGGAGGATCCCGTCCTCGCCGCCGTCGAGCTCGACCGGCTCGATCGCCGGCCGGGCGCCGCGCTTCGTCGTCTCGGCGAACGACGACTGCGCGTCGTCGACGAGGAAGGCGATGTCCTTGACCCCGTCGCCGTGGCGGTGGACGTGCTCGGCGATTTCGCCGTCGGGCGCGAGGGCGCCGGTCAGGACGAAGGTGATGTCGTTGCGCCGCATGACGTAGCTCGTCCGGTCGCGGACGCCGGTCTCGAGCCCCGCGTAGGCGATCGGGGTGAAGCCCCACAGCGCCCGGAAGTAGTGCGACGCCTGGCGGGCGTTGCCGACCCAGAACTCGACGTGGTCGATGCCCTTGAGGGGAAGGAAGTCCTGGGCCTCGTCGTAGGCGTTCTTGTTGAGGTGAGCGCCCGCCTGGTTGGCGGCGCCGCGGGCGATCGTGTCGGTCATTCGGACGGCCTCGATGCGGTCCGGCGACGGCGACGACGGGCTGGGCCCGGCGCGACGGCCACGGAACGGCGGCCCGGCACCGGGCCGGGATGGTCTGACCGCCCATGCTACGCCGCCCCGTGCAAGACTGGGGTATGAACGATCTTGCCGGCCGGCTCCGCGACGCCGGCTCCGCGCTCCTGGGACTCCGGGGTGCGCTCGTCGCGGGTGAGCCGTGGCCGCTCAGCGCCGCCTACGGCACCGAGCCCGAGGCCGACTGGGGACCGCGCGAGGTCCTCGCCCATGTGAACGAGATGCTCGGCTACTGGCCCCGCCAGCTCGAGGCGGTTCTCGCCGGCGACCCTGCCGTCGCCGCTCCCTTCGGCCGGGTCGCGGCCGATCCGTCACGCATCCACCGGATCGAGGTCGATCGGGAGCGTCCCGCCGGCGAGCTGCTCGACGGGATCGACGCCGGCCTGGCGGACGCCACGGCGTTCGTCGAAGCCCTCTCGCCGACCGACCTCGCCCGGTCCGCGACGCATCCGACACGCGGGGAGATGTCCGTCGGGACGGCCATCGAGTTCTTCCTCGCCGACCATCTCGAGGGCCATGTCGCCCAGGTCCGGGAGATCCTCGCCCGGTCCGCGCAGCGTGAACCCGGCCAGACCGGGACTACCGGATAGGGGTCCTGGTACTGATTGCCTATTCCCTCCCGGCCGATCGGGCCGTACGTTCGGAGTCCGCGCAGTGACCCAGTGCGCGCGGCGAGGAAGGGACCGTTCGTGTTGCAGCAGCTCAAGTCGCAGGGGTTCAGGATCCTCTTGATCCTTTCGGCGCTCGCTAGCTCGGCGCTCGTGCTCGAGGCCGGTCAGCGCTGGAAGTAACCCACACCGTCCTGTCGACGGCCGCACTCATCCCCGGCGGGCCTCCGACCGCCTCGCGCTCTGCGCTCCGACGAGCCGCCCGGTTATCGGGCGGCTCTTCGATTCCCGGGTCAGCCGCTGGTCGCGGCCAGGCCGCGCACGTCTCGCGCGCCCGGACCCGACGGCCTCAACCCTTCGACGGGCGATCCCGCCCTTCGCGAAGCACGCTCCGGAGGAGGAACGCGACATTGGCCGGCCGCTCGGCGAGGCGGCGCATGAAGTACGGGTACCACTGGGTGCCGAACGGGACGTAGACGCGGACGCCGAAGCCGGCCTTCAGGAGGCGCTCCTGGAGGTCACGCCGGATGCCGAAGAGCATCTGGAACTCGAACCGATCCGGGGCGATGCCCTCCTCGCGGGCGAGCGCGACGGCGCGACCGATCAGGCGCTCGTCGTGGGTCGCCAGGGCCGGAAACGTCCCGGCCCGGAGGAGCTCCGTCATCAACGTCGCGTACGCATCATCGACATCGGGCTTGGCCGGAAAGGCGACCGCGGCCGGCTCGACATAGGCGCCCTTGCAGAGCCGGATCCGGGCCTGCTCGCCGATCAGAGCGCCGACATCCCGCGGGCTGCGCCGCAGCGCGGCCTGGATCACGACGCCCGAGTCGCCGCGACCGGCGTTGAGCGGCCGCAGCTCGCGCCACAGGGCGAGCGTCGCGTCGGTGTAAGCGTGGTCCTCCATGTCGATCCGGATGAACGCCTCCACCTCGGCGGCGCGGCCGAACACTCGGGTGACGTTCTCACGACAGGCCGTCGGGTCCAGCTTGAGGCCCATCTGGCTGAGCTTGAGACTGGCGTTGCGGTCGAGCCCGTTCGCGGCGAGCGCGTCGAGCGTCGCGAGGTACTGATCGGCGGCGGCCGTCGCCGCGTCGACCGAGGTGACCGCCTCGCCCAGCACGTCGACGGTCGTCCGGAAGCCGGCCTCCTGGAGCTTGCGGAGGGCCACCAGGGCCTCTCCGAGCGTCTCGCCGGCGACGAACCGGGCGACCATCGAGCGGGTGATCGGCAGCCGGGTCGCCAGCCGGCCGAGGGACCGACGGCGGGACAGCCACAGCAACGACGTGCGCATCGCCCGCTCGGGCGCGGAGCGGAGAGCGGTGGTTGCCGGCACGGATCGATGGTAGCCGTTGGGCGGGCCCGCTGACGCCTCGACCAGTCGGCTAGGATCGACCGGTGACGATCCCCGACTTCGGCTCGGACCTGGTGGGCGTCGTCCTGCGCACGGCCGTGGTCTACGTCTGCCTGGTGCTCGGCTTCCGGTTCCTCGGCAAGCGCGAGGCCGGGCAGCTCTCGACCCTCGATCTGGTCGTGCTCCTGGTCATCTCCAACGCGGTCCAGAACGCGATGGTCGGCGAGAACACGTCGCTCATCGGCGGCCTCGTCGCTGCCGCCGTCATCCTCGTCCTCGACCTCGCCCTCCATGCCGCGGCCGATCACTGGGCGCCACTCCGCAACGCCCTCGACGGCGAGCCGACGATCCTCGTCGAGCACGGCCGGATCCTGGTGGACAACCTGCGCCACGAGGGGATCAGCGACCGCGAGCTGGCCGTCGCCCTCCGCCAGAACCAGCTGATGAGCGCCGAGGAGGCGCTCTTCGTCTTCCTCGAGACGAATGGCCAGATCAGCGTCATCCCGCGACGTGATGATGACGACGCGAGCGACGACGGCCCGCCCGACCTCGACGGCGCGAGCAAGGATCCCGCCGTCCGCGACCCGGCCGTTGGGGCTACGCACCCTCGTGGCGGCTCTTCACACGGGACCTTCCGCCGGCGGCACCGCCGGCCCGGCCGGCTGTCCGGATCCGGCTGATCTTCGTCCCGGAACGGGCGTCTATTCCGGACGTTCGGCGCGTGGAGCGGGTCGCGGGCACCGGACCCGGATCCGCCTCAGCGCGCGGCGCTCCGGCCACCAGAGGGCGTGACCGCCTCAGCCTCGTCCGGCGCGGATTGGTCATCCATCAGGTGGCGACGCAGGAAGGCTCGGATCCGGTTGAAGGCGTCGCGCCGGTTCTCGCGCCGCTCCCAGCCGTGGCCCTCGTCGTCGTACCAGTGGACCTCGTGGAACTTGCCCTCGATCTGGAGCGCCTCGACCATCTTCTCGGTCATCATTGGCACGACCCGCTTGTCCTTGCGGCCATGGAGGATCAGGAGCGGCGCCTCGATCCGCTCGGCCTGGTAGAGCGGTGAGCCACGCCGGTAGAGCTCGGCCTTGGCCGGATCGTCCGGCGAGCCCATCATCCGGCCGAGATCGAGCCGGCCGGGTCGATCGCCGTGGCGGAAGCTCTCGGCGATCTCCGAGTCGCCGTAGAGGTCGACGCCGGCCTGCCAGAGGCCGGGCTCCTCGACGAGCGCGCACAGGGCCAGATAGCCACCGTACGATCCGCCGTAGATCCCGAGCCGGCCGTTCGACCACGGCTGGCCCGCCGCCCAACGAGCGGCGTCGACCATGTCGAAGGCATCGGCGTGACCCCATTCGTCATGGTTGGCATTGCGGAACTCCCGGCCGTAGCCGGTCGAGCCGCGAAAATCCACGTCGAGCAAGGCGAAGCCCTCACGGACGAGGAGCTGCTTGAACGGAACCCAGGATCGATAGGCCTGCCAGGTCGGACCGCCGTGCGGGTAGACGACCGTCGGGACCCGGACCGCGCCGCGCTTGCCGGTCGCGGCGGCCGGTCGCCACAGCGTTCCCTCGATCCGCCGGCCGTCGCGGGCCTTGAAGCCGATCCGCTCGCCGGCGATCGTGCGGTCCGGCCGGAAGGCCGCCTCGAGGACCGCCGGCATGGAGTTGGTGACCTGGCGGGCACGTGCGCCGGCCTGCGCCACCCCGGGCACCGGCAGGAGCCACAGGTCCTGCGGCCGATCCTGGCTCTCGCCGATCGCGGCGAGCCATGCCCCATCGGCCAGGAACCCGACCGAGCGCCAGACGCCCGGCCACGGGTTGACGATCTCGCCGGCACCGGCGGCGACGACCGGCGGCGGGTTCTTCGGCGGCCGGCCGCGGCCGCGCTTGACCGGCGTCGCCCCGCCGATCGGGGCCACGACGAGATCGATCAGCGCGTCGTGGATCTCGGCGTGAACGAACCGGCTGCCGTCGGGCGACGGGAGGGCCGCGTAGCCGTACCCGCCGCTCGGCTCGCCGTGATCGCGGCGACCGGTCGTCAGGACGGTCTTCTCGCGTCCGTCGGGGGACAGCCGGACGACCTGGAACCAGCCGTTGGCGTCCGACAGGTAGAGGAACCCGCCGCCGGGCATCGCCCGCGGGCCGCTCGCCCATTCCTTGCTGCCGCCGGCGATCCGCCGCTCGTCTCCGCTGACGACGTCGACGAGGTGGATCTCGCCGTGCGCGAACTCGGGGCCACGGAACGTGGCCACCGCGATCGTCGCCCCGTCGGCCGACCACTCGTAGTCTTCGACATCGAAGCCGATCGCGGTTACCGTCCGTGGCTCCGGTGGGCGCGGGTCGCGCGACGGGCGACCCCGCCGCGGGACCGGCGCGTCAACGACGTTGACCTGCGACCACCCGCGGCGGCGCGAGCGGAAGGCGATCCGCAATCCGTCGGGCGACCAGCGCGGCATTGACACTCCGGCCGGGTGGCCTGCGACGAGCACGTCGCGGCTGCCGTCGGCATCGACGATCCGGATCTCGTCGCCGCGGGCGTAGGCGAGGCGGCGACCGTCGGGCGACCACTGCGGATCGCTGACGTCCTTCTCCGACGCGGTGACCTGGAGCGGACTGCCGCCCCGGAGCGGCAGCACGACGAGCTGCCGGGCGCCGCCGGCCTCCTGGCTGCAGGCGACGACCCGGTCGCGCGGGTGGAGCCGGAACTCCCGCGGGCTGTCGACCGCGACGAGCCGTTCGATCGTCAACCCACCGGTCGCGGCGGCGACCGTCGCCCCGGATGGACGGGAGCCCGTCCCGGTTGCCTGCTTCATCGATCCTCCTCCGGGCGCACCCCGTGGCACGCCGTCGACGTCACGCGGTTTCGATTCCGGCTCGTGCGGCGGGCGACGGCCAGCCGAGACGAGCCAGCCACGGGCCGATCATCGCGTAGTGGGCGCGGACGTGCCCGTGGAGATCCTCGTAGGCCCAGCTGAACCCCTCCGGGTCGAGCCATTCTTCGTCGATCATCGCCTCGATCGCCGTCATGAGGCGGGCGAGGCCGTCCGTATACGCCGCCCGCAGGTCCGCGGGTGGGATGCCGCGGGCGGCGCGGACCTGGCGATCGTTGAACGCATCGAGCCCTTCGGGCGGCAGATCCGCCCACCCGCCGCCGGGGCGATGCGTCTCGAGCGCCCGCGCGCCCTCGACGAACCAGCCCGCGAGGTGGGCGACGTGATCGGCGAACGTCCAGTCGCCGTCGGTGGAGGCGGTCCACGCCCGGTCCGGCGTGGCGGCGATCAACCGATCCACATCGGCGAGCACCGAGCCGGCGGTCGTCCAGAAACGCTCGATCCCGGCGGCGAGGGCCGACCGGACGGGCTGCGGGTCCAGCCCGAACGGGTCGTTCCCGATCTGGCGGGTGCGCAGGGCGTCCGCCCACGGCTCGAGGACGGCCAGGTGGTCGAGCTCGTGGCCGTGGAGGACCTGGTGGACCCAACCCCACGCCGCGTCGCTCCGGATGGTCTTGGTCGGAAGCCGTCGGGCGATCGCGCGGGCGCGCTCGTGGGCGACCACGCCCCGCGCCCGCAGATCGGCCGGCGCGACGTCCGCGAAGCGGGCACGCCGGCGCTCGTTGAGCGCGTTGAAGTCGCCGCCCTCGTAGTAGTCGTCGTCGGACGGCCAGTCCGCTCCGCCGACGACGTCGGCGATGTAGTCGGTCGCGAGCTCCCACCAGTCGACGACGTGGCCGACATGATCGAGGATCGACCAGTCGGCGCCTCCGCCGTCGGATGGGGCAGCCCCGGGCAACCGCCACGCCGCATCGTCGAGGCCGGCCCAGACAACGAGGAAGCGGTCGTGGACCGCGGCTTCATCCGCCCAGTAGTCGCGGCTCGGGGCGCGAAAGTCGATCGCGCGGAGGTCGCTCAGGGTGCCCCGCCGGAGGTCGACGAGGCGATCCGTGGCGGGCGCCGTCACGGGCGCTTGGGCGGATCGGCGGCTGGCTTCCCGACGCTGGCCTCGAGCTGGTCGCCCAGCTCGATCGTCCGCCGGAAGGCGGCCCAGACGGCCTCGGACAGGACGGTCCGCAGCCGCCCGGACTCGAGCTCGTGGAGCGCCGCCGCCGAGGTGCCGCCCGGCGAGGTGACCATGTTCCGCAGCTCGGCCGGATGCATCTGTGACTGCTTGGCGAACAGGGTGCTGCCCTCGATCGTCTCGACGACGAGGTCGTGGGCGACGTGGCGTGGGAAGCCGAGGTGGACGGCGGCGTCGATCAGGGCCTCCATGAACAGGAAGACGTACGTCGGGCCGGTGCCGGAGACCGCCGTGGCCATCGCCACCATCTTCTCGTCGTCGACCTCGATCTGGGTGCCGAGGGCGCCGAGGAGGGCGGCCGCCTGCTCGCGCTGCTCGGCCGTCGTCTGGGGCGTCGCGTACCAGACGGTGACGCCCTTGCCGAGCCGAGCCGGCGTGTTCGGCATCGCCCGGATCACCTGGTCGTGGCCGAGAGTGCCGATCAGGGCCGTGGTCGTGGCGCCCGCCAGGACGGACAGGACGACCTGGCCGCGGCGGAGATGCGGCCCGATCTCGCGCCCGACCTTCGCGAGCATCTGGGGCTTGATGCCGAGGAGCACCACGTCGGCGCCGTCGATCGCCTCGAGGTTGTCAGCGACCACCCGGATCCCGTACTCCGAGCGAAGGTGATCGCGCCGCTCCGGGCGCGGATGACTGGCCACGACCTGGTCGGGCGCGACGAGCGCTCCCCGGAGCAGGCCGGCGATCATCGCCTCGGCCATGACCCCGGAGCCGACCGTCGCGATCGTCTTGCCGCTGAGTGCCGTCATCGGGCCGAGTATCGCACGCGATTCCGGGTCGGAGCGGCGGAGCGGGCCGTCCCGTGGGACGCAGATGCCAGTCCAGCGCGGTCCTGGCGGTGCAATCTGCCGGCGTCGACATCGATGTCATCGATACTTGGGCGGTTGTTCGGGCCGCAGGACGGGAATTCGAGCCTGCCGTCGGCCCGATCGAGCGCCAGTCCGTGCGGGGCCATGGCTCGATCCGTTCGTCGGTCTTCCGATTCGGGCTCCTGAGCATCCCGCAGCCAGCCAGATATCTATCCGGTCGATACCGGACCCGCCAACGCTCGGGCGACGCAGATCCCGCCGCGACTGGCACCGGGCATCGTCCAGCGCAAGGATCCGGGAGCCGTGGCGGCTCCGATCGCCCGGCGCCGGAACCGCGGATCGACACGGCGGTGCTCCGCTGGATCGGGCGCCCGGCGCCTGAACCGGGATCCGGGCGATCAGGCGCGGCGACCCGTGGCGAGCACGAAGAAACGGCCGGTCGTCGTGACCTCGACGTCGCGGAACCC
>DATAIW010000101.1:0-1662 GCA_036262455.1 Candidatus Limnocylindrales bacterium
TCGGCGACCGCGTCCCAGGTCGTCGGCCTGGAGTGGCTCGATCCGCCGTTCGCGGTCGGCCACTGGGTCCCCGACCAGATCCGGCGAGCCGGCGGCTGGGATGTCCTCGGCCACGATGGCAGCCCGGCCCGGCCGACGACCTGGGACGCGGTCGCCGAGGTCGACCCCGACCTGCTCCTCCTGATGCCGTGCGGCTACCACCTGCGCGAGACGGTCGACGAGTGGGCCCGCGTCTCCCTGCCCGAGTGGATCGGCGAGCTGTCGGCGATCCAGCGTGGCCACCTGATCGCGCTCGACGGCTCGTCGTACTTCTCGCGACCCGGCCCGCGGGTCGTCGACGGGATCGAGATGCTGGCCGAGATCTTCGACCCGGAAGCCTTCCGCGACATCTCCCCGCCGACCGGCTGGACGCCGGTCGCCTGATCGCGGCTTCGTCGATGGCGCGCGCGCCGCATCCGACGTTCGACTGCCTGTGGTGCGGCCGATCGTGGACGGTCCGCGCCCCCGATGACCTCGAAGGATTCGCCAGGCTCTGCCCGGACTGCCTGGGCAAGGCCGGCGACAACGAGTTCCTCCGGTTCCGGTTGCGGGCCGCGCTCGAGGCCCGCGCGGCGTCGTCGTCGCGCGCGCCGTCGGTGACACCGCGGGCCGTGGTTCCCGAGATGACCGCCGCGAGCGGCGCCATGGTCGCCTATTACGAATCCCGGGCGTCTGAATACGACGACTGGTATCTCCGACGCGGCCGGTACGAGCACGGCCCGATCCACGACGCCGCCTGGAACGCCGAGCTGGACGCGGCCGGTCGCTGGCTCGACAGCCTGCCGGTCGGGAGCCGGATCGTCGAGCTCGCCGCAGGCACCGGGTGGTGGTCGCCGCTCCTGGCGTCGAAGGGTGAGCTCTGGATGTACGACGCCGCCGAGGCGCCCCTCGAGCGCGCCCGCGCGCGCCTCGTCGCCCATCGCCTCCGTGCCCACCTCCACGTCCGCGACGCCTGGGCCGAGCCGGACGGCGCGCCCGCCGACGCCCTGTTCGCCGGGTTCTGGCTCAGCCATGTCGAGCGCGATCGAACGGGGGCGTTTCTCGAGCTCGCGGCCCGTTGGCTGGCGCCGGGCGGCCGGCTCGCCCTGATCGATTCGCTGCCCGACCCGCGCTCCGGCGCCGTCGACCACCCGACGCCCGCCGACGATCGATCCCTGCGCCGCCTCGACGACGGCCGCGAGTTCACGATCGTCAAGGTCTACCGATCCGCCGACGAGATCGCCGCCGGGCTGGCCGCGGCGGGGTTCCGCGACGTCGAGGTCACGACGACCGGCCGTTTCTTCGTCCTCGCCACGGGTCGCCGCGGCTGAGCGGGGCCGCGGCGGGCACCGGCCGGACACGGCCCAGCGCCCGGTCACCTCGAGAACTCGACATCGATGCGATTGATATCTCGCGGTTTGCCGACCCGATTGGGCGCGGAAGAGTTCCTCGCCTGCCGATTCCGGACCCGACTCAGCCGCTGTTCACGCTCGCCCGAACGCGACGGATGGCGACGGCCCGGCGATGTCGGCGCCTGGGGGCCTGCCACGGGCTGGCATACCGATCACGTCGCTGCGGCCCGACGCAGGATGTCCGACCGAGTTGTTCCGCGGGACGGGGCTTCCGGCCGGTCGCACCGCGAAT
>DATAIW010000102.1:0-7339 GCA_036262455.1 Candidatus Limnocylindrales bacterium
GCAGGCGATCAAGTGGGCGAACGATGTCCGCTTCGGCCTTGCGGCCTCGGTCTGGACGTCCGACGCCGGCCGCGGGATGCGAGTGGCCAAGGCGATCCAGTTCGGGACGGTCTGGATCAACGACCACTTCATGCTCGTGTCGGAGATGCCCCACGGTGGCTTCAAGGAGTCGGGCTACGGCAAGGACCAGAGCATGTACGCGGTCGAGGACTACACGGTCGTCAAGCACGTGATGCTCAAGATCTGAGGTCGCGTGCTGGGTCGCCCGCGGAGGCCGGCGCCGCGCGGGCGGCGCCCAATGCGCATTCGGTGAGCACTGCGACGAAGGAGGCGTCGCCCGGACGGCAGATCGGCCTCCGAGTGGCAGCCCGTTAGCCTTCCGCGGCTGATTCTCGCCGGGCCAACCGGACGATCCGGGTCTCCTTCGCCGCAACGCGCGCTGTGTGCGCAGGCGGCGGCGGGTCGGCCAGGGATTCCCACTCGATTCTCGCCCCGCGTCCAGCCGACCCGAATTGGCCCATGTTCGTCGCCGTTCTCGTCCGGCGGGCGAAACCGGCAGAACGACGCCGAACCATGCTCCGTACGCCCGCCCGGCGGGAGGCCGGGGCCGTGCTCAGTCGAGGGCGCGTGCCAGCGTCTCCCGGATCGCGCCGATCGAGCGGATCGTCTCGAGATCCCACGGCGTGCGGAAGATGAGGATCGGGTGGCGGAAGCCGACCGCGGCGTACTCGGCGAGGGCGGCGGCGACGTCCTCGACCGGTCCACCAACGACGAGGCGTCCCTCGCCGCCCCGCGGCTGGTGGGCGGCGGCATATCCGGCCCAGACACGCTCGGCCTCCTCGCGGGTCGAGCGGACGACGACGTTGAGGTTGACGGTCCGCTCGATCGTCGCCTGGTCGCGCCCGACCTCGGCGCAGCGCTCCCGCAGGATCGCGTCGGTCAGCGCGAGGCTGTCAGGTGTGCCATAGGCGTTCCACAGGTCGGCATGACGGGCAACGATCCGGAGCGTCTTCTGTGGCCCGGAGCCGCCGATGAGGATCGGCAGGTGCGGCTGGACCGGACGCGGCGCCGCGAGGGCGTCGCGGAGCTGGTAGAACCGGCCCTCATGGCTGAAGCGCTCGCCGTCGAGCAGGCGCCGGACGATCTCGACCGACTCCGCGAGGCGGTCCAGCCGCTCGCCGAACCCGCTCCCGAAGTCGAGCCCGAACGCCCGGTGCTCCTCCTCGAACCAGCCACCGCCGAGGCCGAGGATCGCGCGGCCGCCACTGATCTGGTCGAGGGTCGTGGCGAGCTTGGCGGTCAGCCCCGGGTTGCGGAACGTGTTCGCGGCGACGAGCAATCCGAGCCTGGCACGGGCCGTGACCGCGGCCGTCGCCGCCAGCGTCGTCCAGCCCTCGAGCTTGCCGTCGGAGGAGTGACCCTCGTCGGAGAGGAGGTGGTCGTCGATCCAGAGGTCGTCCGCTCCCGCGGCATCGGCCGTCTCGACCGCGACGCGGAGTGACGGCCAATCGGTCCGCTGGACCCAGAACGCGGCGCCGATCCGGACGGGGTGGGGCATCGGCCGATGGTACGCTCGAGACGATGGCCCGATCGCGACTCGCGGCACCTCCGACGCTCGCCGCGCCGGCACTCGCCGCTCCGGGTGTGCCGGCCCTCCCGCCCGACGCGCGCGCCGCCGTCCTGGCGTGGTTCGACGAGCGTGGCCGCGCGCTCGCATTCCGTGGAACCCGCGATCCCTACGCGATCCTCGTGTCCGAGGTCATGGCCCAGCAGACGCAGATCTCCCGCGTGCTCGAGGCCTGGTCCCGGTTCCTCGAGACGTTCCCGACGGTCGAGACGCTCGCCGCGGCCACCCCGGCCGACGTCCTCCGGGCGTGGCGGGGGATGGGCTACGACCGCCGGGCGCTCAACCTGCGACGCGCGGCGCGGCTGATCGTCGACGAACACGGCGGGCAGGTCCCGAGCGACCTCGAGGCGCTCAAGCGATTGCCCGGTGTTGGGCCGTACACAGCGCGGGCGGTCGCGTCGATCGCGTTCGGCGCTCCCGTCGGCGCCGTCGACACGAATGTCCGGCGGGTGCTCGGTCGGGCCCTGGCCGGTCATGACGCCGCGGCGCTTCCGCCGGCCCGGCTGCAATCGATCGCCGACGCGTCCGTCGATCCCGATCGACCCGGCGACTGGACCCACGCGGTGATGGACGTCGGGGCGACGATCTGCCGGCCGCGATCGCCGCTTTGCAGCGAATGCCCGCTGCGGCGGTGGTGCCGGTTCGCGACGGAGGTGGTCGACGACCCGGCCGTCGCCCTCCGGCCGGCTCGCGCCCGCGCGCCCGCGATCCCCTTCGCGGCCACCACCCGCTGGCTGCGCGGCCGGATCGTCGATCGCCTCCGGGGTGCCGGCGGGGCCGATTGGTCGATCGTGACCTCTCCGATCGGCGATCACGACGCGATCGCCGTCCGGACAGCTCTCGGCGCCCTGGCCCGCGACGGGATCGTCGAGCTCGACCCGACCGATCCCGACCGGGCACGACTCGCCACGATCTGACCAGGCGGGAGCGTCGGGCCGGATCTCATGCAACCGGGCGACGATCTCGGGCCTGCGAGCCGGTGCTGTCCTCGATCCTGTGGCGGCCGAGTCGGCGTCCGCGGCGGTCGGCCGGCCCGGATCGACTACGCTTCGGGCGTCATGACAACGCCTGCCCCGTCCTCGCGCGCGCCCGCGGGCTCATCTTCGACCGATCCGTTGCCAGCCGATGACCCGGACCTCCTCGGTCTCGACCTGCGCGAGCTGCGCCGCCATTGGGCGCGAACCGCCGCCCGGGCGCCGATGACCGCGGCCGCGATGACAGGCGCGGACCGCCGGGCCCAGGCGCTCGGGATCCCGGGTTCGCAGCTCATGGAGCACGCCGGAGTCGCCGTGGCCGCGGCCGCGCGGGCCCTCGCCATCGACACCGGGCGATGGGACCACGGCCCGATCGTCATCCTCGTCGGGCCGGGCAACAACGGCGGCGATGGGCTCGTCGCCGCTCGTCACCTGGCCGCCGCAGGCGCCCGGGTCGTGATCGCGCTCGTCGCATCGGGCGCCCGCCCGACGACCCCGGATGCGGCCCGCAACTGGGACCGCGTCGTCCGCGACGAGCGGGTCACGATCGTCCATACCCCCGTCGCCCGCGACGTCGCGATGCTCGGCCACGGGATCGAGAAGGCGGCCATCATCGTCGACGCGCTGCTCGGGACCGGGGTCCGCGGGCCGCTCCGCGAGCCCATCCGGTCGGCCGTCGAGCTGATCAACCGGGCGCGTGGCGAGATGGTCCCGATCCTTGCCGTCGACACGCCGACCGCGATCGACCTGACCAGCGGCGACCCTTCCGACCCGGCCGTCCGGGCGGACCTGACGATCACGTTCCATCGCCCCAAGACCGGCCTGGCGACCCGCAACGGCAAGGCGCTCGCCGGGCGCGTGCTCGTGGCGCCCATCGGGATCCCGCAGGAGGCCGACCGTGGCTGAGGCTCCTGAGTCGGGCGGCCGGTTGCCGGGCCTGCGCGACGAGGGTCCTCGGGCGCCCGGCCTGCGTGAGGCGCTCCTCGTCGGCGAGCTCGTCGTCGTGGTCGTCCTGCTCGCCGGCGTCGCGACGTACCTGCTCCCCGGCGACACCCGCGACCTCGTCCTGCGGACGCCCCTCCTGATCATGGTCCTGATCGGCGGAACGGCAGGGGTCCTGTGGCGGATCAGCCGGCCCGGCCGGCCCGGCGGGCCTGACCGATGAGGAGCCGGCCGCGACCGTGGGCGCGATGAGGATCCGGCCCGGACGCCGTCGTCGATGACCGCGGCACCCGTCGAGGCCCGGCGTCGTGACCTCGCGGCCCTCGTCGATCGACCGCTCGACGTCCTCGTCGTCGGCGGCGGCATCGTCGGCTGTGGCGCCGCGCTGGATGCCGCGACTCGGGGTCTGCGGGTCGGGCTGGTCGAGCGCGACGACATCGCCGTCGGGACGTCGTCCCGCTCGTCGCGCCTGATCCACGGCGGCCTGCGCTACCTCGAGCAGTACCGGTTCGGCCTCGTTCGGGAAGCCCTGACCGAGCGGTCGCGGATTCTCCACCTCGCGCCCCACCTCGTGACGATCGAGCCGCTGCTGTTCCCGCTGTTCGGGACCCCGGTCGTGACCCGCGCCTTCTACCAGGCCGGAATGACCCTCTACGACATGCTCGGCGCCCGCAAGGACGGTGGCTGGCATCGCCACCTCTCCGTGCCGGAGGTCGTCGGCCATGCGCCGGCGATGCGGCGCAAGGGTCTCCGCGGCGGCCTGATGTTTCACGACGGGGTCGAGGACGACGCGCGATACACGCTCGCCGTCGCCCGCTCGGCCCAGGAGGACGGCGCGACCATCGTGACCCGGGCGACCGCCGAATCGCTGGTCGAGGAGGGCGGACGGGTCGTCGGGGCGCGGATCAGCGATCGGCTCACGGACGAGCAGCTCGAGATCCGGGCACGGGTCGTCATCGACGCGACCGGGGTCTGGGGCGCCGATCCGGAATCGCCGCTGTCGGGCGGCTCGACCCGCCTGCTGCCGAGCCGCGGAGCCCACCTGGTCGTGCCCCGCTCGCGGATCCCGAGCGATGTCGGCCTGACGATCCGGGTCCCCGGCAAGGTCGTGTTCCTCGTGCCGTGGCCGCATTTCTGGCTCGTCGGCACGACCGACGCGCCGTATTCCGGCCCGATCGACCGGCCGACCGCCGGCCAGCACGAGGTCGACGAGCTGCTCGCGGCGGTCAACCATGTCCTCGACGTCGACCTCGGCCGGCGCGATGTCGTCGGGACCTTCGCCGGTCTCCGGCCGCTGATCGCGCCCTCGGGCGGCTCGACGATCACGGCGTCGCGCGAGCACCGCGTCGTCGTCGAGGGCAACGGGCTGGTCCGGGTCAGCGGCGGCAAGTACACGACCTATCGGTTGATGGCCCAGCAGACGATCGATGCGGCACTCGGCGTCCTCGGCGCGCGTGCCGCCGAGCGCCCGACGCGGACGACGACGCGCCGTCTCGTGGGCGCGGCCGATCGGCCGGAGCTCGATCGGATCGCCGCGGGCCTGGCCGCCGCAGCGTCACTGGAGCCGGCGATTGCCGCCCGACTCGTCGCCCGCCACGGGACGCAGGCGCCCGAAGTCGTCGCACTCGGCCGCGAGGCGGGCCTGCTCGGGCGGCTGGTCGATGGCGAGGACCATCTCGAAGCGGAGGTGGCCTGGGCCGCTCGGCACGAGCTCGCGCTCTCGATCGACGACGTCCTTGCCCGCCGGATGCGGATCGTCCATGAGCTCCCGGACCGTGCAGCCGCGATCGCGCCGCGGGTCGCGGCCATCCTCGGCGCCGAGCTCGGCTGGGACGCCGCCCGCCAGGCGAGCGAGATCGAGTCGTTCCTCGCCGGTGCCCGCCGCGAGTTCGAGATCCCTTGAGCGATCACGGCGCGGGCGCACCGGTCGTTCTCGCGTTCGACGAAGGGACCACGAGCGCCCGGACGATCGCGGTCGACCGGGCCGGCAACGTCGTCGCCGTCGCCCAGCGCGAGTTCGAGCAGCGTTACCCGGCCCCGGGCGACGTGCGCCACGACCCCGAGACGATCTGGGATGCGCAATTGGCAACGGCTCGCGAGGTGATCGCGGCGGTCGGCGGCGCCGAGCACGTCATCGCCATCGGCATCACGAACCAGCGCGAGACCGCGGTCGTCTGGGACCGCTCGAGCGGGCGCGCGGTGGCGGACGCGATCGTCTGGCAGAGCCGGGTGACGGCGCCATTCTGCGAGGCGCTCCGCGCGGCGGGTCACGAGGAGCTCGTCAGGGCGAGGACCGGTCTCCCGATCGACGCCTACTTCAGTGGCCCCAAGTTCCGCCAGATCCTGGTCGAGGATCCGGCCCTCCGGCCGCGAGCTCAGCGGGGAGAGCTGGCAGCGGGCACGGTTGAATCGTTCCTGATCTGGCGGCTGACGGGTGGCCGGACCCACGTGACCGACGTCTCGAACGCAGCGCGAACGCTCCTCCTCGACATCCATCGAGGCGCCTGGGACGAGGACCTCGTCGCGCTCATGGAGGTCCCGCCGGCGCTCCTGCCCGAGGTCCGCAGCTGCGCCGAGGTCTACGCTCAGACCGACCCGTCGATCTTCGGCCGCGCCATCCCGATCGCGGCTGCGGCGGGTGACCAGCAGGCGGCGACATTCGGGCAGGCGTGCTTCGCGCCCGGTGAGGCCAAGGTCACCCTCGGGACCGGCGCCTTCCTGCTCGCCAACACGGGCGAGATCGCGGTCGCCTCGCGCCACGGACTCCTCACCACGGTCGCCTGGCAGCTCGGGCCGGACGCACCGCGCGTGTACGCCCTCGAGGGCTCGGTGTTCGTGACCGGCGCCGCGGTCCAGTGGCTGCGCGATGGACTCGGGCTGTTGCGCGAAACGGCCGGGATCGAGGCGCTTGCCGGCTCGGTCGCCGACAGCGGCGGCGTCGTGATCGTGCCGGCCTTCGTCGGGCTCGGGGCGCCGTACTGGGACCCCGACGCGCGGGGAGCGATCTTCGGCCTGACCCGCGGCAGTGGCGCCGCCCACCTCGCGCGGGCGACGCTCGACGCGATCGCCCAGCAGGTCCGCGACGTCGTCGAGGCGATGGACGCTGACCTCGGCTCGCCGCTGCTGGGCCTGCGGGTCGACGGTGGCGGCGCCGGCGACCTCGTCTGCGGCCTGATCGCCGACCAGCTCGGACGTCCGGTCGAGCGGCCGGTCGTCCGCGAGACGACGGCATTCGGGGTGGCCGCCATGGCCGGGCTGGCGGTCGGCTTCTGGAACAGCCCGGCCGAGATCGGCGCCGTTCGCCGGGTCGAGCGTCGGTTCGAGCCATCGAACGACGAGACCGCGCGGGCCGCCAGTCGCCGCGACTGGCGGCGTGCCGTCGAGCGATCGCGCGGCTGGGCTGCCGCCGACTGACGCCTTCGGCGGCGTCCCGGCAGGCCGCCGATTGGCGGTTTCTGCCTCGATCGGCGAAAATACCCCTGTACAAGTCCGTCGTCAGTCGTCTAGACTCCCGCGCGGAAAGGCCGTGAAAGCGTTCACGGCAAGAAAAGACGTAGCTCGACGACGACTCGGACTCCTCTCACGGCTGACGCGAGAAAACCCGGAGGGATCGCACGGCTACCGAGAGGAGTTTTCGTTTCGTGTACAACGATAAGAATCTGACCTGCGCCGATTGCGGCCAGGAGTTCGTGTTCACCGCGAGTGAGCAGGACTTCTACGCACAGCGTGGGTTCACCGAGCCGCGTCGTTGCCCGTCGTGTCGCGCCAGCCGCAAGGCTGCCCGCAACGCGAGTGG
>DATAIW010000103.1:0-3583 GCA_036262455.1 Candidatus Limnocylindrales bacterium
CGCCGCGATCGCCTCGCGGGTCAGGTCGTCCGGGGTCGGCCCGAGGCCGCCGGTCGAGACGACGAGATCGGCCCGCCCGGCCGCGGCCGCGAAGGCGTCTCGAACCGTGGCGAGATGGTCGGGCACCGCCTGGATCCGGGCAACTTCGACGCCGATGCCAGTCAGGCTGCGGGCGAGGTCGCCGGCGTTCGTGTCGCGCGTCTCGCCGACCGTCAGCTCGGAGCCGATGCTCAGCAGCTCGGCGGTCAGGAGGCGGCGAGCGGAGGGCATGACGGCAGACTACTAGGGCAGGCGAATGGCCGCGCATGCCGTCGCTCCGCGGGCCGCATCCGGGTCGATCTCGCGCGACCAGGCCCCCGTTCGCAACGCGCTCGACCCGCGATCGCGACCGTCCGGCAGAGGATTCCCCCGAGTACCATCGGCCGAGCTGCCACGGAACCTTCGCACGGTGCCGCTCGAGCGCGTCACCGTCGAGTCTCCTGGTAGCGATGCTGTCGGCATCGGAACCCGCGGCTGAGGCGGCCGGATGCACGATCTCGAACAGAGCGGCTTCTCGGAGTTCGATCGGTGGCTCGCGCTGGCCCACCGGACGCGCGAGCTGCTCGACGCCGTGCTCGGTGACGGAGTGCTGCCCGACGGGGGCGCCGACTACCTGGCCGACCTGACCCTGCCCCATGTCGAGGGTGTCCAGGCCGGGTTCGTCGGCTGGCTCCGGAGCGATTCCGCGGGCCTGGCCGAGCTGCGCTACCTGCTCGCCCGTGTCGGCTCGATGCGGGTCGACGGCCCCACGAGCCACGCCGAGCGTCGGGCCGCCGCCGCCGAGGCTGCCGCCGAGCTCGACCTGGCGACCCGGACGGGTCGTCGACCGGCGGCGGCGCTGCGCGTCGCCGAACCGTGGAACCTGGCCGCCCTGGCCCACGCCCGGCTCGTGCTGGCGATGCTGCCGCGTCTCCCCGATGAGGATGTCCGCTACCCGTCCGGTCGCCGGACCTACGCCGACATCCCCGTGCCGCGCGGGCCGGCCGAGTTGTCGGATCGCCTCGAGGAGCTCGAGCGGTCGCTCTGGCGAACCGCGACCGGCCACCGACCGGACCCGCACGATCCGGCCTTCCGCCGCGCCTACGGCTTCTTCGACGCGGCCGACCGACTCGGCCATCGAGCCTTCGGGAGCGCAGCCTGAGGTCCGTCGCGCGGACCTGACCCGGGCCGCTTTGCCGTTGCCCGCTATCATGGGTGCGGTCCCCCAGGACATCGACGGGAGCCCACCCTGGACGATTCGCCGAATCCGATCCCCGCCTCCGACCCGCCGCGCCCACCCGGTGACGGCTCGACCGCCGATCCGACCGGGTCGGTCCCGCCGGCACCGTCGTCCGCGTCCGCGGACCCGGGCCCCGAGGCGGGACCGGGCGCCGCCGCGCCGCCGCCGCCCGCACCGGAGGCTCCCGGTCTCCGAGAGCAGATCGGCGCGACCCGCGAGTCGGCCACCCGGTTCGTCGGCGCCCACATCGAGCTCGGCAAAGCGGAGTTCGCCGATATCGCAGACGCGGCGAAGCGCGCCGCCGCCTTCGTCGGCATCGCGATCGGGGCAGCCATCGTCGCCGGGCTGATCGTCACCGTCGGCCTGCCCCTGTTCCTCGGCGAGGCGATCTTCGGCTCGATCGGCTGGGGGATCCTCCTCGGCGTGCTGCTCCTCGCGGCGGTCGCCCTCGCGGCGATCGTCTCCGCCCTCAGGCCTGGCATCCAGGCGTCGGTCGGCCGCGCGTTCGCCCTCGGTCTCGCGGTCGGTGTCGTCGTCGGGGTCGTCCTCGGGCTGAATCTCACGAATCGCGGCTGGTCGGCCCTCGCCGACGCGATCGTCCCGGCCATGGATCCGGCCTATCGGCCGCTCGCGGTCGCGGTCATCGGGCTCGCGGTCGTCGGGGGCGTCCTCGGCCTGATCGCGGGAGCGATGGCGGCGGGCGGCGGCGGAGCGATCGGCGGGCTGGTCGGCGGTGCGGTCGCCGGCCTCTTCATCGGCCTGCTGACGGCCTTCGCGCCCGGTCGGCGGGTCGGCGCCGCGATCGGCGTCACCGCCGGCCTGATCACGTGGATGACCGCGATGGGGTACGGGATCGCCCGCGGCGGGTTCGACACGGACGCACTCAAGGACCGGTACTGGCCGGCCCGGACCATCGAGGCCACGAAGGAGACGATCGAGTGGGCACGCGAACGGATGCCGCTCTCGCGCAAGTCGTAGCGGCCCGCGCGGACCTCGGCGAGCAGGTCGACCGGCTCGAGGCCGCCGGACGGGCGGCCATCGACGTCCCGGCCAAGGTCCGGGCGAACCCGGCCAAGGCGGCCGGGATCGCCGCCGGCGGCGCATTCCTGGCCGTCGGCGGGCCGAAGCGCCTCTTCCGGCGCGCCCGCCGGGCGATCACCGGCAAGGAGGAGGAGCTCCCGTCGGAGCTCCTGCCGAAGGATGTCGAGAAGGCCCTCCGCAAGATCGGGACGGACGGCTCGAAGGTCCGCGGCACGCTCGAGCGCGACTTCGCGAAGTACCTCGACGACAGGGCGAAGGAGCGCAAGAAGGAGGGCGTGACGGCGGCGATCGCCGCGATCGCGCTTTCGGCACTCCGTCCCATCGCGATCCGCGGCGGCCGCCAGGTCGCCGAACGGATGCTCGACCCGAACGGGCCGAAGTTTGCGGAACAGCTCGAGAGGATCCGCGCCCGTCGCTCGGCGCCGGACGCGGCGGACGCGGAGACCGCTGCCAAGGGTGCCCCGAAGGACGCCGGCCTCTGAGATGCTGCGGCACTCGAGATCCTGCCAAATGTCCGTCACGCGGACCCTCTGCACGAACTCGGACGGTTTGTGCCCTCGATCTCGCCACCCGTTAGCCTCTGCCGGCTAACGAACGGACGTCGAGCGACCCCTGTCAGCCTGGGACGGCGCCTACGGTCCGCCCGCTGAACATCTGGCAGGAGCACCCACGGATGGCGCTCGCGCGGGAGCATGCACGGCCTCCATCACCCGCTAGACTCGCGGCACGGGCGAGTGGCGGAATGGCAGACGCGCCGGCCTTAGGAGCCGGTGTCGCGAAAGCGACGTGGAGGTTCGACCCCTCTCTCGCCTACCAACGGCGCGGCCGGACGCGACACGCCCTGCCGCGCCTACCAGGCTGGTCGCGCGGTCGGCACCGTATGATCGGCTGCGGAGGCGACGATGCTGACGATGGCGGTCGGGCACAGCGATGACGTCGACGCGGCCGACGCGATCGCCATCGCGATCGACCAGTGCCGGGCGCAGCTCGGCGGGATCGTGCCGCAGGCGGGCGTGCTCGTGGCCGCGTTCGACAGCTTCGACCCGTCCCTCGTAGCGGCGGTCCGCGACGCGTTCCCCGGCGTCGCCCTGATGGGCTCGACCTCGTCGGCCGAGATGTCGTCGACGAGCGGCTTCCTCGAGGACTCGGTGTCGCTGGCGATGTTTGCCTCGGACGCGATCGACGTCACCGCCGGGCTCGGCGTCGGCCTCGACACGGACGTCGATGCCGCCTGCCGGGCCGCGATTACCGAGGCACGCTCGACCACCCAGCGCGAGCCGAAGG
>DATAIW010000104.1:0-11965 GCA_036262455.1 Candidatus Limnocylindrales bacterium
CCTCCGCGCCGATGACGTTCCCGACGCCGAGGGCCTGGTCCGGCGTGACCTCGTCGGCGATGTGCCGGCACTGGCTGCCCAGGCGATCGCCCACCGGCTCGGCGATCTCGGTGACGACGCGTCGCCGCGGGACGTTGCGGAGCTCCTCGCGGACGGCCGGGACGAAGGGCTCGGCGTGCGCTGGCGGCTGGTAGACGGCGAGGGCCGCCCGATCGTCCTCGATCGCTCGCCGCGCCGCAGTCGCTGAGACCGCCCGAAGCGGACGCCTGGCCCCCGCCGGCGCGGGCTACACCTGGCTCAGGACGGCAGGTCCCCGGTGGCCCTGGTCCTGGCGTGCAGTGTTGCTGCCGCGCAAGGACGCGATTCTACGCCGGACGATCCGGGTGAAGGATCCGATCGCCGGGCTCGACGTCAGGGTCGTCGATCGACCGAGCGGCCCGGGCGCCGTGGCGCGACGTCGCCAGCGGCCTTGCGCTGGGCATCCTGGATCTGCTTGAAGACCTTGCCCATCCCGGGCTTCATCAGGTCCCGCTGCTCTGCCTCGGCTTCTCGATCGCGTCGCCGGATTCGCTCAGCTTCGCGCGCGTCGAGATCGTCGTCCGGTTCCATGCGCCGATCGTCGGGCCCGGTCGCGAACGCGTCAAGCCCGCTTGCAGCGATCGTGCGATCCTTCGCCGATGCAGGCCCTGATCTTCGACCTCGACGGGACCCTCGTCGACACCGTCTACGCTCATGTCTTCGCCTGGCAGCGCGCCCTGATCGACCTCGGCAGCCCGGTCGACGGTTGGCGGATCCACCGCCGGATCGGGATGAGCGGCGGCCTGTTCGCGCGGGCCGTCGCCCGCGAGATCGGACGGGAACTGAGCTCGGATGAGGCGGAGGCCCTCCAGCGCCGCCATGGCGAGGTCTTCCGCGAGATCCTCCCCGAGCGACGGCCGCTGCCCGGCGCGATCGAGCTGCTCGCCGCGCTCCGCCGAGGCGGCATCACCCACGGGATCGCGACATCGGGCCGGCGCCCCGAGATCGACCGGTCGCTCGAGGCGCTCGACATCCCGAGCGAGACTGTCGTGGTGGAACGCGGCGACGTCCTCCGGGCAAAGCCCGAGCCGGACCTGTTCCTCGCCTGCCAGGAACGGCTCGGGGTGGCCGCCCGCGACTGCTATGTCGTCGGCGATGCGGTCTGGGACCTGCTGGCGGCGCGCCGCGCGGGCATGCTGAGCGTCGGCCTCCTGACCGGCGGCTACGGCGAGGACGAGCTCCGGGCCGCGGGCGCCTTTCGCGTGTATCGCGACGCGGCCGAGCTCCACGAGTCGCTCGACGAGCTCGGCATCGCGCTCGGACCCGCCTGAGCGGCCGCGCCCGGCCGATGCGCGTCGTGGCCCCGCTCGATGCCGCGATCGCCCTCGGGCGAGCGCATGGGATCCGGTCCGCGGAGCCCCGTGTCCTGAAGGACGGCAGCAACCTGCTGGTCCACCTCGATCCGGCACCGGTCGTCATCCGCGTGGCGACGTTCACGGGGCGGATCCGGCGCGATCCGTTGCCGTACCTCGAGCGCGAGGTCCGCCTCGCGACCGCGCTCGTCGCGGAGGGTGCGGCCGTGGCACCACCGAGCCCGCTTCTGCCGGCGGGGCCCCACCAGATCGATGGCTGGTCGATGACCGCGTGGGCGTTCGTCGAACACGTGGCCGGCGCCGTACCGGATGCGGCGACCGCCTTCGTCGCCCTCGACTCCCTCCACGACGCGCTTCGAAGGGTAACGATCGCATTGCCGCTGCTCGGACCGGTGACGTCGGATCTCGATCTTGCGATCGACTTCGCGCTCGAGGTCGGCCTGCTTTCCCGGGCCGATGCCGATGAGCGACGGACGCGACGAGATCGCCTCGTCGCCGAGCTGCTGTCAGTGGCCTCCGATCGCCAGTCGCTGCACGGCGACGCCTTTCCCCGGAATTCCCTCCTGACGAGCCGGGGCGTGGTCTGGATCGATTTCGAGGACTGCTGCCTCGGGCCGGTTGCCTGGGATCACGCGGTCCTGATCCGGAACGTGGCGGATCCAACGGTCGAGCGGGTCCTGCGCGAGCGCGACGGCGCGGCCGCGATCGATGCGGCGATCGCCCTGCGCGAGATCCAGGCCCACGTGTGGGGGACGCTCCACGGCGCCCGTGCGGAGGGCCGCCTCGACCCGGACCCGGACGGCTGACGCGGATGTCGGGTCAGACGTTGCTGCCGGTGACGATGACGATCGCGGGACCATCCGGACGTGGCCCGGCCGTGAGCCCAGCCCAGGACGCCGCCGCCGCAGCCTCCACGGTGATCCCGAGCTCCGTCGTCAATTCGATCTGGGCCGCCCGGAGCGCGTCGTCGGACACGATCCGCATCTCGTCGACCCGGCCGATCATCAACTCGACGGCGGCCGGGATCGCGATCCGCGACGCGATGCCGTCGGCGTAGGTCGCCACCGATGCCGTGTCGATCGGCCGGCCGGCCCGCCAGCTGAGGGTCATCGCTGCCGCGCCCTCGGCCTGGACGCCCACGACGCGACAGGTCGGGAGGGTCGAACGGAGCCAGGCGCCGACGCCGTTGATCAGCGCGCCGTTCCCGACCGGGACGGACACGATGGCAGGGGAGGGCAGGGCGCCGGCAGCGACCGCGTCGGTGATCTCGAGGGCGATCGTCGCCGCCCCCGTCGAGATCCGGGCGTCCTCGCCAACGACGAGGAGATGGCCAGCGCCGCACGCTGCGGCCGTCTCCGCCTCGGCCCGAGCGTCGTCGAAGTCTTCGCCGGCCTCGACGACCTCGGCGCCGAGGGCCCGCATCCGGGCGACCTTGCCTCGGTTCGCTCGGCACGAGGCGAATACCAGGGCAGGGATCGCCAGGGCGCGAGCGGCGTAGGCGACGCCCTGGCCGAAGTTGCCGGCCGAGGCACAGATCACGGCCCGATCGGGTCCGATCGCGCCGCTCGCAGCCAGCGCCCGGACCGCGACCCACGTCCCGCGGCCCTTGAACGAGCGGATCGGGTTGACGGTCTCGATCTTGACGATGACCGGGACCCCGAGCCGGGCCGACAGTCCACCGTGGACGTATTGGGGCCCATCGCGGAAGACCGGGTCGATGGTCGCATGAGCCTCGCGGATCGCCGTCGGTTCGAGCTCCGGAATCGTGCGCACGCTCCGATGGTAATCGCACCGAGGCCGTGATCCGGGCACCGCCGTCGGGCGTATCCACTGTTGGCACCAGTGCTTGTTACAACTTGTTGCGATAACCTGACCTCCGTCTGCCCGCCCGCTCGACCCGCGAGGTTCCGCCCGGATGCCGTCCGCCGTCCATGCCCCGCCGCCCCCGCTCCGGGCGTTCGCGGCCGCATCGATCATCCTCGTGGTGGCCGTGGCCGGTTGCGCGACGGGCGGGTCGGCGGCCCGGGCACCAGGCGGCGAGGCCGGCGCCTCGCTCGGCTGGCAGGACACGCTGACCGGAGGCCCGGACAGGCTCGATGTCGCGACCACCGTCGCCCCGATCAGCTCGATCGCGCGGAATATCGGTGGCGATCGGATCCGGCTGCGGGGGATCATCCCCGATGCCACGAACTCGCACACGTTCGAGCCGGCTCCGTCGGACGCGCAGACCCTGGCCAAGGCCGACCTGATCATCGTCAACGGCCTCCACCTGGAGCAGCCGACGCTCGACATGGCCGCCGCGGCGAAAGGCCCGTCGGCGGAGATCAAGCAGCTCGGCGAAGGCACGATCGCGGAGCCCGACTGGCTGTTCGATTTCAGCTTTCCCGAGTCGGCCGGCGACCCGAACCCGCATCTGTGGATGGATGTCAGGTACGCGATCCGCTACGCCGACCTGATGCGCGGTTGGTTCGGCGCGGCCGACCCGCCGAACCGGGCGGCCTACGACGCCAACTACGTCGCGTTCGAGAGCCGGCTCGACCAGCTCGACGGGCTGATCCGCAAGGGCGTCGCCACCGTCCCGGCCCAGGATCGCAAGCTCCTCACGTACCACGACTCGTGGGCGTACTGGGCCCGCGAGTACGGCTTCACGGTCATCGGCGCGGTCCAGGCGTCGGACTTCTCCGATCCGAGCCCACAGGAGGTCGCCCGCCTGATCGAGCAGATCCGGGCGGAGAAGGTGCCCGCGGTCTTCGGGTCGGAAGTGTTCCCGAGCCCCGTTCTCGCCCAGATCGCGCGCGAGTCCGGGGCAACGTTCGTGGACCAGCTCAGCGACGACGAGCCGCCCGGCGCAGCGCAGGGCGGCGAGCACACCTACCTCGGGATGCTGAAGAAGGACATGCAGGTGATGATCGGCGCGCTCGGTGGCGACCCCACGATCTTCGATCCGCTCGTCGTGACCGACACGTGGCGATCGTGACGGCAGCCGCGGTTCCGGCGCAGGGCGCGGTGCCCATCGGCGAGCCCCTGGTCCAGTTCGAGCGAGTCACCTGCGGCTACGACGGACCGCCCGTCCTCCGCGACGTCGACCTGGCCATCGAACGCGGGGCGTTCGTCGGGATCGTCGGGCCGTCCGGAGCCGGCAAGACGACGTTGCTCCGGGCGATCGTCGGGGTCGTGCCGCGGGTAGAGGGCCGGATCACGGTCGACGGCCGGCCGGTCGGCCGGCATGCGACCGGCGGCGTGGGTTGGGTGCCGCAGCTCGAGACGGTCGACTGGAACTTCCCGGCGACCGTCGGTGAGGTCGTCCTGATGGGTCGCTGGGCCGAGCATCCGTGGCGGGCCTGGGCGACGGGCGAGGATCGGCGGCGGGTCGATCGCCTCCTCGAGCGGCTCGGGATCGGCGGGCTCGCGGGTCGCCACATCCGCGAGCTGTCCGGCGGTCAGCAGCAGCGCGTCTTCCTTGCCCGCGCCCTGATCGCGGAGCCGGCACTGCTGCTCCTCGACGAGCCGACGAGCGGCGTCGACCTCAAGACCCGCGACGACATCCTCCACCTGCTCGCCGGCCTCAACGCCGACGGGATCACGATCGTCCTGACGACCCACGAGCTCAATACGGTCGCTGCCCACCTGCCGTGGGTCGTCTGCGTGAACGGGGCGATCGTGGCCGAGGGCGACCCGGACGACATCTTCACCTCGGCCATCCTCGGCCGGACGTATGGCGCGGATCTCCGGGTCGTCCGCCAGGACGGGCTCGTCCTCGTCGCCGACGCCGCCCCGCACCGGCTTCGTGATGCGCTGCGCCACCGCCACGGCGACGTCGAGCACGCCCACCACGAGCACCAGACCCACGACCACGCGTCCGCCGGCGGCGCGCCCGATCACGAGCACCTGCCATGACGTTCCTGAGCGAGCCCCTCGCGTTCGAGTTCTTTCGCCAGGGCCTGATCGCCTCCGGCCTGGTCGGCGCCCTGTGCGGGATGCTCGGTGTCTACATCGTCCTGCGCCGGATGAGCTACATCGGCCACGGGCTGTCGCATTCGGTCTTTGGCGGTGCGGTGGTGGGCTACGTCCTCGCCCTGAACTTCTACCTCGCCGCGGGCCTCTGGGGCTTCCTGTCGGCCCTGGCAATCAACGCGACCGCCCGCCGCCGCCGGATCGGGGCGGACGCGGCCATCGGGATCGTGACGACGGCCAGCTTCGCGGTCGGCGTCGCCCTGATCAGCAAGACCCGGAGCTTCACCCGCAATTTCGAGGCGGCGCTGTTCGGCAATATCCTCGGCGTCACCCCAGTGGACCTCGTCGTGGTCGGAGTCGTCACCCTGGCCGTCGCCGCGTTCATCGTCCTGTTCTACAAGCGCCTGCTGTTCGTGACCTTCGATCCCGAGGTTGCCCCGATCTACGGCGTCAACATCGGCCTCGTCGACACGCTCTTCGCCCTCGCGATGGCGGCCACGATCGTGGCCTCGATCAACGTCGTCGGCGTCACCCTGATCGCAGCGACCCTCGTGATCCCGTCGACCTCGGCCCGCCTGTTGACCGACTCATTCGGGCGGATGATCGGGATCTCGACCGTGATCGGTGCGCTGGCGGGGATCGTCGGGATGTACCTCAGCTACTGGCTCGACGTGTCGTCCGGGGCGACGATCGTCCTGCTCGAGGCCGCGATCTTCCTCGGCTGCGTCGTGGTCACGTCAGTGCTGCGCCGCCGTCCGGCATGGGTCGGCCAGCCGATCCCGGTCCTCGCCCACGAGCGACCCGCGGACGACTTCGAATGAGCGGCGATCGCTCGACGCCAGGGTCGGTCCGCCCATCGATCGCGCGGCCCGCGAGCGCCAACCCGTGGCCGGACATCCGGTCCGAGCTACGAAGGCGCGGCCTGCGCTGGACACCGCAGCGGAAACTCATTCTCGACGTCCTCGGTGAGGCGCGCGGTCACGTCACCGGCAGCGACATCGTCGAGCGCTGCCGGACCCGCGAGCCGGAGACGACGCCGTCGACCGTCTACCGGACGATGGCCGTCCTGGAGGACCTCGGCTACCTCCACCACAGCCACGCCGCTGACGGCCGCGAGGAATTCCATGTCCTGCCCGTCGCCGAGCACGCCCACCTCCAGTGCATCGGCTGTGGCGGGTCGTGGGAGATCGATCCCGCGGAGACGTCGTCGCTCGTTGCCGAGCTCGAGCGCGGCCGCCAGTTCCGGGTCGACGTCGGCCACCTGACCATCGCCGGACGCTGCGCGACCTGCGCCGCGACGGACTGACCCGCGGTGCAGACGGCCGACACGGGGTCGTCATCCGTCGCTGCGGCCAGCCGCCGATCGTCGAGCGACGCGGCACGCCCGCGCGCCGACGAGCCGGTGAACGAACGCCCGCCACACGCGGAGGACCTGGAGATCACGTCCCGATCGAGAAGGCCTGACCATCAGGGGGTTCCGTCGTCGGTGTGTGCCACTGATGATCGGATCACCGGGTCCCGGGTGCGACACTCCCCTGAACGAGGGTGGCAAGTGACACGAGTGGTGAGGACAGGTGCGCGAGCGCAGGTCCGTGCCCGTCGACTCGTCATCGTTGTCCTGGCGGGTCTGCTCCTCGGGATCGGCTCCTTCGCTCTCGTGAGCGCCGCGACACAGCCGCAGCGCACGACCCCGGTGTACGACCCGCCGGTGCTCGCCGGCCAGCAGCTCTGGGGCTATTGCTCCGGCGGGTTCTATGCTCGCCACGGGGACACGATCGTGCTCACCTCCACCGGCCATTGCACCAACGAAGGGACCGTCGCCCACGACCCGGACGGCACCACGGTACGTGGCGTCTTCGGCCCGGCCGCCCGGGATGCCACCTGTCCGTATCCGGGGCACTGGTGCGCGGCGTCCGACATGAACTACCTGGTGGTCGCCGAGGACCGCATTCCATGGGGGCACCTGAACGTCGTCGACCTCGGCACGGCTGGCTACCGGATCATCCCGCCTGGCACGCGGCCGCTCGCCTGCGCCGACATCGCGATCGGTGACCAGGTCGAGATCGACGGTCGCAACGTCTACCGGAGCGGAACGGTCGCCGAGAAGGGCGAGAACCTCCACCCCGAGGCCCAGGACGGCGCCTACTTCCCGTGCATGATCGCCTCCGGCATTCCCGCAGCTTCCGGAGACTCCGGCGGCGCCGTCCTCGTGCGGGGGATCCCGGCGGGGGTCACGAGTCGCAGCTTCGGCGGGGCGCTCGGGTTCACGCCATTGGCCGAAGGCATGGCCGAGCTGGGGCTGGATCTCTGCACCACGCCCGACTGCGGACTCGTCCCGCCCGCGACCGATCCGACGGCGACCGCTCGGTGAGGGCGACGCAAGGCGCGTCCGCGCCGCGGACGAGGCTCCGTCCCTACGCAATCGTCGGGGTCATGGTCGTCGCGGGCATCGTCGTCGGTGCGCTCGCGGCCTTGGTGCTGAGCCCGTCGCCGTCGTTGCCCGCGTCACGGCTGATTGGCTGGCAGTTGGCCGATGGGTTTCTGGGGACACCCCGGTTCGACCCGACAACCGCGCAGACCACGACCGTGGTCCCGATCTCGGTCGACTGGCTCACCTGTGCGCCGAAGGACGAGTCCTGGCTGGCGCCGCCGGCGATCAGTTACACGTCCTCATCCGTGACGATCACGATGCGTTCGACTGATGCCTTCGCCGCCACGACGACATGTGGTGGTAGCAATGACAGCAAGGGCGACATCTCGATCATGCTCGATGTGGGCATCCCGGTCGCGGTCCACCTGAGCGAGCCACTCAGGGGTCGAGCGCTGTTCAGTGGCGCCAGCTCTCCGCCGGCCGCGCGCCCGTATCCCTGAGAGCCTTGGCGCCTCGAGAAACGCCGTCATCGATTTCGCGATGATCCGATCGCGGGTCGGTCGCGTCAGGCCGGTGCGACCCGCTCCCAGCCGTTCGAGTCCCACGACGACGCGATTGCCTGCTGGACCCGGGCGACGGCGGCGGCGTCCTCGAAGCTGGGTGCGGCCGGACCGCCGCCGGCAACGGCACTCAGGAACTCTGCCGCTTCGATGACCTTGAGGTCGTCGAAGCCGAGCCCGGTACCCCAACCGGGGTTGAACGCCCGGTGGCGCGGATGGGCTGGCCCGCTCAACTCGATCGTCCAGCCCTCATCCGCGGGGTTCGCGTCGTTGCGCCGGTAGAAGCGGAGCTCGTTCATCCGCTCGAACGTCCAGGCGAGCGCGCCGTTCGTCCCGTGAACCTCGAATCCGAGGTCGCATTGCGAACCAGTGATCACCCGGCAGGCCTCGAGCGTGCCCTGTGCCCCGCCGGCGAACCGGACGAGGGCGCCGACGTAGTCCTCGTTTGTGACCTCGCCGCGTGGGTCGTCGGGACCGGCGGTGTCGTAATGGGTCCCGCCGGGGTGGGGGAGGGGTCGTTCGGCGATGAACGTCCGGCGGTTGCCGACGACATCGGCGATCGGCCCGGCGATCAGGTGGGCCATGTCGATGGCATGGGAGAGCAGGTCCGACAGCGTGCCGTACCCCTGCTCGGCCTTGAATCGCCACGACAGGACGCCGTAGGGGTCCTTGGCATAGCCGTTGAGGAACCGGCCGCGGTAGTGGGTCAGCTCGCCGATCTCGCCCGCGGCAATGAGGTCGCGGGCGTGCTGGACGACCGGCGCCCAGCGGTAGTTGTAGCCGACGAACGTGATCAGGCCGGTCCCCCGAGCCAGCGCCGCCGCTTCGAGCGTCTCGGCCGGCGTCCGTCCGACGGGCTTCTCGCACAGGACGTGCTTGCCTGCGGCCAGCGCGGCGCGGATCACCGCGAGATGGGCGTCGTTCGGGGCCGTGATGCTGATTGCCTCGACCGCCGGGTCGGCGACGACATCGAGCCAATCGGTCGTCGCGCGCTCGAACCCGAACCGCTCCCGGGCTGCATCGGCCCGGCCGGGGTCGCTGTCCGCACAGGCGACAAGCCGGGCGTCGATCCCACGCTCGTGGAAGCGATCGGCGACGAGCCGGTACGAGCGGCTGTGCGCCTCGCCCATCCAGCCCATCCCGACCACGCCGATCCCGATCGTCCGTCGCATCCGGTGCGCCTCCTCGACCAAGCGTAGCGATCCTCGGGAGTGACCGGTGCCCCGTTTCAGCCGAGGCAGGCCCGGACGTAATAGAGCCAGAACGCCGGGATCTCCCGGGCGACGAGGAGGGGCATCTCACTGATCGGCACCGGATCGACGGCCGGGACCGTCAGGACGTCGATCCCCGCACCGGAGAAGGCGAGCTGGATCCGGGGCAGGTGATAGGCCTGGCTGACCGCGATGAGGCGGAGGTTCGCAGTCGAACCGAGCCGTGCGGCGAGCAGCCCGAGGGTGTGGTCGACCGTCGCGTCGGTATTGACGCCGCTGGCGTCGACGAGGATGGCGCTGGGATCGACGCCCGCGGCGATGGCCTGATCACGCATGACGAGGGCCTCGTTGAAGCCATCGGTCCCGTCGCCACCCGACATCACGAGAACCGGAACGAGGCCGAACCGGTACAGCTCGATGCCGGTCGCGATCCGGTCGGCGAGCAGCGGCGAGGGCACGCCGTCGGCGTACACCCGCGCCCCGAGGATCACGGCCGCATCGGCGGGACGGCGGTAGTCGGTCGTCCCGAAGAACCCGATCTGCAGGACGGGGAACGCGAGCGCCGTGACGACCGCCGCACCGACGACGGCGGATCGCGCCCGCCACGGCCGATCGAACGTCAGTCCAGGGTCCCTCCAGATCCAGATCGCCATCCCCAGGAGCCCGGCCGTCAGGACGAGCGACAGGGGAACGGGTGCCGCGGGTTGGACCTGGCCCGAGCCGACCGCCGACGCGTAGCGCCCCACGTCGCGTGCAGCAAACCCCGCGAGCACGAGACAGCCGACGAGCGCCGCGGCTCGCCGCAGTCGACCGGCCGCGCCCGCTGTCGCCCAGATGGCGAGGGCGACTCCGAACCAACCGAGCAGCACCGCCTGGACCAGGCGCGGCAGGTCGCGGATGTCGACGAACCAGAGGGCCAGGTCGGCTGTCCGACCACGCAGGTCGCCGACGAGCGCGAGGAGCGTGAACCCGGCGAGGAAGATCGCGATCCCCCGGACGAGGACTCCGCCGCCCAGCATCGCCAGTCGTCGCACGGCTGGCAGACGCGCGGCTGCCACCGCATGTGGTGCGGACCGTCGGACGGAGCGGCGGACCGGCGACGGCACGGCGGACGAGGCCGCCGGGTCAGCTCACCCGGACCCGGGCCGGGTGGATCCGGATCGGAACCGAGAAGTCTCGGGCCGTCTCCGTCTCGTCCATGGACCAATGGACGAGTGGCTCGCGGTACTTGGCGCGATACGTCGGGTGTACGTCCGACGGCGGGATCGACGGATCGACGGTGGCGGTGCCCTCGACGATCAGCGCGTGATCTCCGTACGGATCCGATTGGAGATGGAACGAGACCAGCGGCGAGCCGGCCAGGTTCCGCAGCTTCGGCGTGTCCGGCCGGCTGTAGAAGAAGATCGTCGCACCGTCGCGGAGGAACGAGATCACCGACGACTGCGGTCGCCCGTCGGGGGCGACGGTCGTCAGCCAGCCGACCACGTCGTGCTCGATGTGATCGCGAGCCCATTCGGCGCCCTCGCCGGCCAGGCCCGCTTCGAGCTCGTTGTCAGGCATCGATCCGTTCCTCCATCCGTTCCGCCGTGCCGGCTCGTCGCCGCAGCGCCGATCATCCAGCCTGGCCGTCGGGTCAGCGCAGGATCTCGACGACGTCGCCGTCCGCGACGACATGATCCCGACCGACGCGCTGGTCGTCGAATCGCGCCGATGGCCCCCGGACCCGCGCTCCGCTGAACGAGGCGGCGAGGTCGTGGTGGACCCGGTCGGCGACGTCGGCGACGGTCGCGCCGGGCTCCAGGGCGATCGGCTCCAGCTCGGTCGATCCGTTCGTCCGAAGACGCACCCGGATCAGCCCGGTCAACCGCCAGATCGCCTCGCGGATCGCGTGGAGCGTCGCCTCGTCGAGGATGGACACCGGCACGATCTCGAGGTCGGGAGCAGCGGCGGCGAGCCGCTCGATCGAACCCGGGCCGGCCTCGTCCGCGCGCGTGGCGGCGATGAGGGAGGGCTTGACGATGCCGGCGGCAGCCACTTCGGCCCGGACGACGGCAAGCTCGCCCGGGTCGCCGTCGGCCCGACCGCAGTAGACGATCGCGTCGGCCAGGCGGAGCACGCCGAGGAGCGCCCGCCCGCCGCCGCGGTCCTCCGCCGCGCCCTCGATCAAGCCCGGGATCTCGACGAGCTGGACGAGGACCCCGCCGATCCGGGTCAGGGCCGGGACCGGTCGCAGGGTCGTGAACGGGTAGTCCCCGGTCTTGATCTGGATCTCCGACAGCGCCTGGAGCAGGGATGACTTGCCGACGTTCGGCGGTCCCACCAGCGCGATCTGGGCCGCTCCCTCGCGCCGGACCGCGATCGAGTCACGGTGGACCGCGCTCGCCCGGACACGCGTGTCCTCGATCTCGGCGAGGAGCGCCTTGCGAAGGTCCGCGTACGGACCGTTGCGATAGTCGGGCAGCTCGGCGAGGAGGGCCC
>DATAIW010000105.1:0-3286 GCA_036262455.1 Candidatus Limnocylindrales bacterium
CTCGTCGGCGTACTTGGTGACCTTGAGATACCACTGGGCGAGATCGCGCTTCTCGACCTTCGCCCCGCACCGCCAGCAGTGGCGATCGACGCCTTCGACCTGCTCGCGAGCCAGCGTCCCGTCGTTCGGGCACCAGTCGACCGGCGAGGTCGACCGGTAGGCGAGTCCGGCCTTCAGGAACTGGAGGAAGAACCACTGGTTCCAGCGGTAGTACGCCGGGTCGGCGGTGACCACCTCCGACTCCCAGTCGAACGTCGCTCCCATCGACCGCAGCTGGCGGCGCATGTTGTCGATGTTGCGCATCGTCCAGTCGCGCGGGTTGATGTTGTTCTTGATCGCGGCGTTCTCGGCCGGCAGGCCGAAGGCATCGAAGCCGATCGGCAGGAACACGTTCTCGCCGTGCATCCGGTGGAAGCGGGCGATCGCGTCGGTCGGCGTGATGATGTACCAGTGGCCGATGTGGATATCACCGGACGGGTACGGGTACATCGTCAACAGGTAGAACTTCGGCCGCGAATCGTCGTGGAGGTCCGTCCGGTACAGGCCGATCTCCGCCCAGCGCTGCTGCCAGCGGGGCTCGATCGAGGTCGGGTCGTAGCGCTCGATCCGCGTGCGTTCGCTCTCGGTCGTCACGGTCGTCTCACGGCTCCCGGATGGACGACGACCCCCGGCCGCTCCGGCAGGGGGTCGTGGATGGTCGGCTCTGACCGGCGGGGAATTGGTGGAGCTAAGGGGGCTCGAACCCCTGACCTTCTGAATGCCATTCAGACGCTCTTCCAGCTGAGCTATAGCCCCGCGCCGGAGCGGGAACGATAGCACAACCTGAGCGTGGATCGGCCGCCGGCCCCGAGGGTTCCGGCGGCCGAAGGAGCCGCCGGTGGCGGCCGCCCCGATCGGACCGCGCCGGCTCAGCGAGTCTGGACCGTGATCGCGATCCAGGTCCGGACGCCGTGCGGATCCGACGTCACCTCGATGTACGGGCCGGCCTTCGCATACACCTTCTCGACCGTCCCAAAGCCCTCGCGGCAGTCGACGCTCAGGTGATCGACGCGCTGGCCGACGACCGGGCCGGTGTCGACGATCAGGTCGAGTGTGGTCGCGCCCGAGCACGACACGACGATCCGGATGTCGCCGCCGGCCGCGTTGCCCGCCATCGTGGCGTCCTCGAGCTGCCCATTGATGTCGAGGTTCGGGCCACCCCCTGACGACAGGGTCCAGCCGCCCTCGTCCGGCGCCGACGCGATCGGGGGCTTCTCCTGGGTCACGACGATCCGCCAGACGGTCCGGTCCTCGGCGGTCACCGAGACGTCGCCGCCGCCGAGGGTCAGCTCGATCACGTCGTGCTGGAGCGTGCCGTCGCACTCGACCTCGCCGGCGACGTATTCGATCAACACGCCCGGGTCGACGGGCTCGTCGGACGATCGCCGCCCGCCGAACGCGTACCGGACGCTCGTCGGGCCGGCGCAGCTGATGTAGACGTCGTAGCGGGTCCGGGTGGCGAGCGAGCCGACCTCGGTCCGGCTCTGGATCCCGCCACCGGTCAGGATGTCGGTGTAGTCGGGCTCGAGGGTCCGGCTCTCGGCCTCGAGGGCGACGTCCGCCCCCTCCGGCACGACGCCGCCGCGATCGATGGTCGCCGCATGCGGCGCCGGTCGATCGGGCGCGAGGAGGACGACCCGCCAGCCGCTGTGGCCGACACTTGTAACCTGGAGCGAGCTGCCCGCCTCCAGGCCCATCTGGCGGAGTGACCGGGCGCCGTCGCAGGTGATCGGCACCTCCTCGATGGATTGGCCATCGGCGCGCACGACGATCATGACGACGCGCCCGTCGCCGGCGCAGACCGCGAGGACGTAGTAGGTGCCGCTCGTCGCCACCGGGTCGAACGTGACGACGTTCGGTTCGATCGGCGAGTTGAATGCGCCGAGCTGATCGCCGAGGCCGCCGTTCGGCCCGACGGCCTCCGCCCGGACGACCCGCGCGGGGTCGATCGTGCCGAGCAGCTCGTCGAGCGACGGCAGGGCGAGCGGGCCGCCCGACGGCGCGGGGCTCGGCGTCGCGCTCGGCGAGGCCTGAACGACGACCGCGGATCGGCTCGGCAACGGCCCGACCGCCGGCCGCGGATCGAACCACCCGCCGACGACGGCCGCCAGGCCGAGCATGCCGACGCCGACCGCGGCCGCCAGCCCGAGGCTCGCCAACGGGCTCAGCCCGCCCCGCCGCCGGAGCGCGAGGCGCCGCTCGAGCTCCTCGGACGTGATCGTGAACGCCAGGTCGTCGCCCTCGGTCCGGAGCGCGGCCCGGAGCTTCTGCTCGAGCGAATGGTCAAGCATGTCGGGCCTCCCGGGGCGTGGCGGCGTCGGCGGCAGGATCGGCCAGCGAGTGGCGCAGCCGATCGAGCGCGGTCTGGAGCTGAGCCTTGATCGTGTTCGGGCTCTTGCCGAGGGCGGCGGCGACCTCCTCCACCGGCAGGTCGCTGTAGTAGCGGAGCACGACCGCAGCCCGCATCGCCGGCGGCAGGTCGGCGACGCCGGCGAGGAGGGCGATGTGGCTGGCCGCCTCGCCAGCGAGGTCGCCCGGCGCCGCCCGGTCCGGCAACTGGTCGAGGTTGACGAGCCGCGCCCCACGCCGCCGGATCGCGAGCGCCTTGTTCGCCGCCACCTTGAGGAGCCACGCCCGGACGGCGGACCCGTCGCGGATCGAGCCGCCCTTCTCGAAGGCGGTGAGGAGCGTCTCGATCGTGACGTCCTCGGCCGCCGATCGGTCGCGCAGGATGAGGAACGCGACCGCCTGGATCTCGCGGCCATGGGCGTCGAGGAGCTCGGCCAGGGTCTGCGGTCTGCGGCGACGGAGCGCCTCGACGGTCATCTGCCCCTCGGGTGGGTCGGCGGTCATCGTCTGATGACGATTCCGCTCTCACCGATCAGATGCACGGGCGGGGCGGTTCGGGCTAGTGTGCCGGGCCGGATCGATCGCCGCCGTCGCGGACCCGCGGATCCACCCTATCCGCGCCGATCCACGCCGGACCACCCCGCAGCCCTCCAGCGGGCCACCCCGAACGGCGTCGAAAGGGTGCGCCCGTGCAACGAGGTCATGGGTAGGTCGAGCTATGCTGTCCGGTACCTTCGGATGCGAGCGCCCTGCCACAGCGCCGCCGCGAAGGCCCAGACCGCATCGTCCTCGCGTCACTGCACCAGGTCAGGGAGGCCCCGCTCATGTCGCTGCTCCAACGGGTGGAACGGGCGCAGCAGGCACTCGAACGCAAGAACGGCAGCGAGGTCGAGCTGTC
>DATAIW010000106.1:0-4084 GCA_036262455.1 Candidatus Limnocylindrales bacterium
CTGGCCTTCGGCGTGACCAAGGCGCTCGCCAACCTCGCTGCCGGCGCGCTGGCCGACCGCTACGGCCGGAAGCCCGTGCTCGTCGCCGGCTGGCTGTTCGGACTGCCCGTGCCGCTGTTGCTCATCTGGGCGCCGGACTGGGGCTGGGTCATCGTCGCCAACGTCCTGCTCGGCATCAACCAGGGCCTGGCCTGGTCGAGCACGGTGATCATGAAGATCGACCTGGTCGGTCCCGCCCGTCGTGGATTGGCGATGGGCCTCAACGAGGCGGCGGGCTACGGCGCGGTCGCCCTGACCGCCCTCGCCACCGGCTTCATCGCGGCCCAGGCCGGGCTCCGTCCGGCGCCCTTCTTCCTCGGGCTGGCCTTTGCGGGTCTGGGCCTCGGCGTCTCGGTCCTCTTCGTGCGCGAGACCCGCGAACACGTGGCACTCGAGGCGGCCGGCAAGCCCGGCAAGCCGGACCTGCCCTGGCGGACCGTCTTCGCCCGGACGTCATTTCGCGACCCGTCGCTGTCGGCCGCGTCGCAGGCCGGCCTGGTGAACAACCTCAACGACGGCATGGCCTGGGGTCTGCTGCCGCTGCTCTACGCCTCGCATGGCCTGGCCGTCGCCGAGGTCGGCATCCTGGCGGCCGCCTACCCGGCGGTCTGGGGCCTCGGCCAGATCGGGACCGGAGCGCTGTCGGATCGGATCGGACGGAAAGGGCTCATCGTCGGCGGGATGCTGCTCCAGGCGGGTGCCATCGGGGTGATCGCCGTCGCATCGACCTTCGCGGTCTGGCTGCTCGCGGCGGCGCTGCTCGGTCTCGGCACGGCGATGGTCTACCCGACCCTGCTCGCCGCGGTCGCGGATGTCGCGGCACCCTCGTGGCGCGGCGCCGCGGTCGGTGTGTACCGCCTGTGGCGGGACCTGGGTTTCGCGGCCGGCGCCGTCGTCGCCGGCGTCCTCGCCGACCGGGCCGGAATGCCCTTCGCGATCGGCGTCATCGCGGCGCTGACCGCCGTCTCGGGCATTGTCGTTCTCGTCCGAATGCGCGAAACGCGCCCCATCGCTTGACCCGAACGTTGACAATCGCTCGAAACAGGAGGATCGCGCGCATGGCCGAACGAGGGACCGTCAACGACCTACTCGCGAGGTCACGCTCACGGATCGAGCGGCTGGAACCGCGAGCCGCTCTCGCCGCTGCGGAAGCGGGCGCGATCGTGATCGATACGCGCTGCGCGGAGCAACGGCGTGAGACCGGCACCATCCCGGGGTCGGTCCACGTGCCGCTCTCGGTCCTGTACTGGCGACTCGATCCCGCATCGGGCTTCGAGGACCCCCGCCTCGCCGATCTCGAGCGACAGGTGATCCTCGTGTGCGCCCACGGCTACTCGTCGAGCATCGCCGCCGCCACCCTGCGGGACCTCGGGTTTTCCCGCGCTTCGGATCTCACCGGTGGCTTCGAGGCGTGGCAGGCAGCCGGGTTGCCAATCCAGGCCGTAGCGGACTGACCTTCGGGCCGAATGGCCGGTGGGCACCGCGGCGCGGCCCGCCGATCCTCGGCTCATGAAGGTGCTCCTGATCCTCAACGACGGCCCCTACGGCACCGAGCGCTCGTACAACGGTCTTCGTCTCGCCCTGGCCCTGGCCAAGTCGCCCGACGCGACGGTCCGGGTCTTCCTGATGGCCGACGCGATCGCCTGCGCGAAGTCGGGCCAGACGACACCCGAGGGCTACTACAACATCGGTCGGATGCTCAGGGGTCTGACCGGCAGGGGAGTCGAGGTCGGGACCTGCGGCTCGTGCATGGACGCTCGCGGCTACGCCGACGCCGATCTCGCCGACGGCGTCTGCCGCTCGTCGATGGCGCAGCTCGCCGCGTGGACGCTGGAGGCCGACAAGGTCGTCACCTTCTGACCACCGAGGCGTCTCTACCACGTGGCGGGCAGCCGGACCCGCCAATCCGGACGGCCGAGGTCGTGTAGCCTCGCTTCGTGCCACCGACACCCTCAAAGCGCCCCGGCATGGGCGCGATTCCGTTCGCCGACGACGCCGGTCGCGGCGTTGCGTTCCGGGTCTGGGCGCCCCATGCGACGAGCGCAGCGGTCGTCGGGACGTTCAACGACTGGGAGGCGCGGCGCAACCAGCTCGCCCGCGACGACGATGGCAAGGCCGAGACGTGGTCCGCCGACGCGGCCGCGGCACGCGCGGGCGACGAATATCGCTTCGTCCTCCAGACCCCGGCCGGCGAGCGCAACCGGATCGACCCGCGCGCCCGGCGGCTGACCAACTCGGTCGGCAACGGCGTGATCTATGACCCCGCGGCGTTCGACTGGGGTGACGCCGAGTTCCGTCAGCCGCCATGGAACGACCTCGTCGTCTACGAGCTCCACGTCGGGACGTTCAGCGAGGGGCTGCACGGCAAGCCCGGAACCCTCGACGGCGTCCGCCGGCGCCTGCCGTATCTCCGCGAGCTCGGTGTCGGGGCGATCCAGCTGATGCCGCCGTTCGAGTTCGCCGGCGACCGCTCGTGGGGCTACAACACGGCCTATCCGTACGCGGTCGAGAGCACCTACGGGTCGCCCGACGACCTCAAGGCGCTGGTCCGCGACGCGCATGCGACCGGGATCGCGGTGTTCCTCGACGTCGTCTACAACCACCTCGGCCCGTCCGATCTCGACATCTGGCAGTTCGACGGGTGGTCGCAGGACGGCAAGGGCGGGATCTACTTCTACGAGGACGTCCGCTCGACGACGCCGTGGGGCGAGACCCGGCCGGACTACGGCCGAACCGAGGTCCGGGCGTTCCTGCGCGACAGCGCGATCCAGTGGCTCGACGAGTTCCACGTCGACGGCCTCCGCTGGGACGCCACGGCGTGGATCTCGAGCATCTACGGCGGCGGCAGCAGCGCGCCGGATCGGATCGAGGACGGCTGGCGGTTCATGGCCGACGTCAACGCCGAGATCGCCGCGCGCTATCCGGGCCGGCTGACGATCGCCGAGGATCTCCGCTCGGACCTTGCCATCATCCGCCCATCGGCCGAAGGCGGCGCCGGCTTCGGGGCCCAATGGGACGGTGCCTTCGTCTACTTCGTCCGGACAGCCCTGGTCGCGAGCAACGATGCCCATCGGGACATCCTGTCGGTCGTGGGCGTGATCGACGGCGGCGACATCGACTCCGATGCCTTCGCCCGCGTGATCTACACCGAGTCCCACGACGAGGATGCCAACGGCTCGGCCCGCGTCCCCGAGGAGATCTGGCCCGGCTACGCCGACTCGTGGGCGTCGAAGAAGCGGGCAACGCTCGGCAGCGCGATCGTCCTGACCAGCCCCGGGATCCCGATGCTGTTCCAGGGCCAGGAGCTTGTGGAAGGCTCGTGGTTCGACGACGAGGACGGCCTCGACTGGACCCTCCGCCACCGCCACGCCGGACTCCTTCGCCTCCATCGCGACCTGATCTCGCTGCGCCGCAACGCGGCGGACGTCTCCCGCGGGCTGCGCGGCGAGCACGTGACGGTCCACCACGTCAACGAGGAGGCGAAGGTCCTCGGCTGGCACCGCTGGCTGGAGGGCGGACCGCGCGACGACGTGATCGTCCTCGCCAACTTCTCGACGGATACCTTTCCCGACTATCACGTCGGCGTTCCGCGACGGGGTCGCTGGCGGGTCCGCTTCAACAGCGCCTGGGACGGCTACGACCCGGAGTTCGAGACCGTCGTCTCGCTCGACGCCGACAGCGAAGCCCGAGCCCACGATGGGATGGCCCAGCGGATCGCGGTCGGCCTCGGGCCGTACTCGGTGGTGATCCTCTCACAGGACGAGTAGGGGCCGCGCCGCGCGCCCCGCGTCGCCGGTCCGCTCTCGCCCCCGCCCGTCGCCGATTCCTGACCACATATTCATGGAGGGACTGTTGGGACGTGTATCGAACGTTCCGCCCGATCACGCCGGGTAGGCGTTAGTCGAATCCGGCTAACTTCGACCGGAAATCAGCGCGCTGACGCGCTCCGAGCGCCGGAATCTGGTCGAAGAGTCCACCGGCGAATATCCGGCCAGGTAGCACGGGCCCGCCGAGCGGGGCGAAGGGGCCCGGCGCGCCGTCACTC
>DATAIW010000107.1:0-8934 GCA_036262455.1 Candidatus Limnocylindrales bacterium
GCGGATCGAGGCGTGGCCATCCTCGGCGATCCTGCTCGACCGGGCGACACCGGTGTACGAGGACTTCGCGGGCTGGGAGGAGCCGATCCACGAAGTCCGGGCCCTGTCCGACCTGCCCGACGCGGCGCGCCGCTACGTGACGGCGCTCGAGGAGCATGCCGGGGCGCCGATCGTCCTCGTCTCGGTCGGGCCGGAGCGGACCCAGACGATCGAACGCGCGTGGCGGCCGATGCGCCATCGCGTGGTTGCCGGCCCATGAGCGGGACGCGGACCGGTGCGCGGTCACCTGCGCATGCCGTGAGCGCTGTGACGAATGGTGCGTCCACTCGGGGCTCCCACGCCCGGGCCGTCGGGCATTCTGTGCACCTGTCGAGCGAACTGGCGGCAGAGGCACCCCAGGACGGCGTCCGACGGGCCCTCGTTCGTCCCAACGCGCACCGGGCGCGCAGCCGATGACCCACCTCGTCCAGCCGACCCGGATCCTGGTCGTCGGCGGTGGCGGGCGGGAGCATGCGCTGGCCTGGAAGCTGGCCGCAGAGCCGGGGGTGAACGAGGTCGTCGTCGCGCCGGGGTCGGACGCGATCGCCCGCGAGCCGCGTGTTCGGGTCGTCCCAGGGCTGGATCCTCTCGACCCGGCGGCGGTTGTCGCCCTCGCCCGCAAGCGCGCGATCGAGTTGGTGGTCATCGGCCCGGAAGCGCCGCTCGCGGCGGGCGTCGCCGACGCGCTCGGCACCGCCGGCGTGCCGGTCTTCGGGCCGACGGCCGCGGCGGCCCGGATCGAGACATCGAAGACCTTCTGTCACGAGATCGCAGCCGAAGCCGGCGTGCCGATGGCGAACGCGGCGACGTTCAGGGCTTCGGACTCCGCAGAGGCCAGGGCGTGGGCCCGCGACGAGGCAGACCGCGCCGGATCGCGGGGCGTCGTCGTCAAGGCCGACGGTCTCGCCGCCGGCAAGGGTGTCGTCGTCTGCGATACCGCCGCCGAGGCCGGGGCGGCGATCGACGCGCTCGTCGCCGGCGGGACCGAGCGGATCCTCGTCGAGGAGCGGCTCACCGGCCCCGAGGCGACCGTCATCGCGATCTGCGATGGCCGGTACGCCGTCGCCCTGCCCGCTGCCCGGGACCACAAGCGGCTCGGCGACGGCGACACGGGCCCGAACACCGGCGGCATGGGCGGGTACAGCCCCCTGCCCGACCTCGACGACGACGCCGTCGCCGCCATCCTCGCGACCGTCCACGAGCCGATTCTGGCGGCCCTCGGCCGGCGCCTGCTGGACTACCGCGGGTTCCTCTACGCAGGCCTGATGCTGACCGACGACGGTCCGCGGCTGCTCGAGTGCAACGCCCGTCTCGGCGACCCGGAGGCGCAGGTCATCCTGCCGCGTCTGGCTGGGCCCCTCGGACCGCTCCTCCTGACCGCGGCGCGCGGCCGCCTCGAGTCCGGCGCCCGGATCCCGGTCCTGCCGGGAGCGGCCGTCGGGATCGTCCTCGCCGCGGCCGGCTACCCCGCCGCCCCGATCCGCGGCGTGGCCATCGACGGGCTGGCCGTCAACCCGGATGGGCTCGTGTTCCATGCCGGCACGCGGCGCGACGGCGACGGGTCGTGGCGGGTCGACGGCGGCCGGGTGCTGTGCGTCGTCGGGCGCGGTCCGGACCTGGCGGCGGCGCGCGTGATCGCCGAGGTTGCCGCCGACTCGATCAGCTGGCCCGGCGTCCAGCGCCGTCATGACATCGGCGCGGCCGCACGGCCTTCCGAGCCCGTCGCAGCCGCCCGATGATCCGCCGCTACACGCTCCCCGAGATGGGCTCGATCTGGACCGAGAAGGCCCGCTTCGAGCAGATGCTCCGGGTCGAGCTTGCGGTCAGCCGGGCGCAGGCCGCCCGCGGCGTCGTCCCGGCCGACGCCCTCGCCAACATCGAGGCGCGAGCGACCGTCGACCCCGAGCGGATCGCCGAGATCGAGCGGACGACCGATCACGACGTCATCGCCTTCGTGAGCCAGGTCGCCGAGACTGTCGGGCCCGACGGACGCTATCTCCACCTGGGCCTGACCAGCAGCGATGTGGTCGACACCGCGCTTGCTCTCCAGCTCCGTGACGCCGGCGAGCTGCTCATCCGCGACTGCGATCGCCTCCTCGCGGTGCTGATCGCCCGGGCCCGGAGCGAGGCCGACACCCTGATGATGGGCCGGACCCACAGCGTCCATGCGGAGCCGATCACGTTCGGGCTCAAGCTTGCCGGCTGGGCGTTCGAGGTCGATCGCGGTCGGCGCCGTCTCGCGACCGCCGTCGACGAGATCGGGACCGGCAAGATCTCGGGACCGGTCGGGACGTACAGCCATCTGGGGCCGGACGTCGAGGCAGAGGTCCTCGCCGAGCTCGACCTGCACGCCGACCCGTCGAGCACCCAGATCGTCCAGCGCGACCGCCACGCCGCCCTCCTCACGACCATCGCGATCCTCGGCGGGTCCCTGGAGCGCTTCGCGACCGAGATCCGCAACCTCCAGCACACCGAGATCGGCGAGGTCATGGAGGCGTTCAAGCCCGGCCAGAAGGGCTCGAGCGCGATGCCTCACAAGCGCAACCCGATCCTCGCCGAGCGGATCGCCGGTCTCGCCCGTCTCCTCCGAGGCTACGCCCAGACCGCGCTCGAGAACCAGCCGCTCTGGCACGAGCGCGACATCAGCCATAGCAGCGCCGAGCGGGTGATCCTGCCCGACGCCACGATCGTCCTCGACTACCTCCTCGTGAAGACGGCGGGCCTCGTCGAGGGCCTCGTCGTCCGGCGCGAGCGGATGCTCGAGAACATCGAGCGTGGCCACGGACTGCATGCCAGCAGCCGCGTCCTCGGCACCCTCGTCGAGCGCGGCGGGATGAGCCGGGAGGCCGCCTACGCCATCGTCCAGCGGGCAGCGCTCCGGGCAGCCGACGAGCGCTCGCCCTTGCGCGAGCTCCTTGCCCTCGATCCGGAGGTCGCCAAGCGGATGAGCCTGGCCGACCTCGACGCCTGCTTCGACGACGCTGCCCACCTCCGCCACGTCCCTGCCGTCATCGCCCGACTCGACAGCCTGGAGGCCGAGATCCATGCCGCCCGCTAGCCCGCTTGCGGACTCGTTCCTCCGGTCCGGCAAGGTCCGCGACCTGTACGAGCTCCCCGACCACCGGATGGTCCTCGTCGCCTCCGACCGGATCAGCGCGTTCGATGTCGTCCTCCCCTCGGAGATCCCGGACAAGGGTCGCGTCCTCACGGGCATCTCGCGTTTCTGGTTCGCGGAGACGACGTCGATCGTCCGAAACCACCTGCTTGCGACCGACACGACGCAGATCGGCGACGCCTTCGCTGCGCGCGGGATCTCGAGCGAGGCGATCGGCCCGCTGGATCGCCTGCGGGGCCGGGTGATGATCTGCCGCCCCGCGATCGTGCTGCCGATCGAGGCCGTCGTGCGCGGCTACCTTGCCGGTTCCGGCTGGAAGGAGTACCAGCAGACCGGAACCGTGTGCGGGATCCCGCTGCCGGCCGGCCTGCGCGAGAGCGACCGCCTGCCTGAACCGATCTTCACGCCGGCAACGAAGGCCCCGATCGGCGAGCACGACGAGAACATCAGCTTCGACGGGATGATCGACCATCTCGCGGGTGACGCGTGGGTCCTGGGCGGCGCCCGCGAGCACGCCCCGGCGCTCGCGGAGCGGGTACGAGAGATTTCGCTCGCCCTCTATCGATTCGGCGCCGCGGTTGCCGAGCGCAAGGGCGTCACCCTCGCCGACACGAAGTTCGAGTTCGGCCTCGGCGGGTCGGGCGACCCTGACGACCTCGAGCCCGTGGGCCCACCGCAGGAACAGACCGGTGAACTGCGCGGCGAAGGCTGGCTGGCCCTGTCCGCGACCGGTAGGCTCGAGTCCAACCTCATGCTGATCGACGAAGTCCTGACCCCCGACTCCTCGCGCTTCTGGGATGCCGCCGATTACGAGCCCGGCCGGTCCCAGGCGAGCTTCGACAAGCAGTACGTCCGGGACTGGCTCGAGACGCAGCCCTGGGACAAGACGGCTCCAGGTCCGGAGCTGCCCGCCGACGTCGTGACCGGGACGCGGGCCCGCTACGTCGAGGCATTCGAGCGGATCACCGGGGCGAGCTTCCAGCGCTACCTGGACGCCGACGTGATCGGCGTGGACGGGTCGGACGGGCAGAAGGCGTGACGGTGGACACGAGGTTCGCGGTCAACGTCAGCCCGAAGCCGGGCATCCTGGACCCGCAGGGTCGGGCCGTCGAGGGCAGCCTCGACCATCTCGGGATCGCCGGCGTCAGCGCGGTCCGGGTCGGGCGGCGGGTCGAGCTCACGGTCAGCGCGGCCGACGACGCGGCCGCCCGAGCGGTCGTCGAACGCCTGGCGGCCGAGCTGCTCTCGAACCCCCTGATCGAGGCGTACGACGTCGAGGTCCTCGGGGCGGCCTCATCGACGGACTCGACCGCTCCGACCGCCGCCGCGGGGGCGCCCGCGTGAGCGTCCGGATCGGGGTCGTCGTCTTCCCGGGCTCGAACCGCGACATCGACGCGGTCAACGCCCTCGAGGTCGCGGGCGCCGAGCCGGTGATCCTGTGGCACGACGACGCGTCGCTCGCCGGCGTCGCCGCGGTCCTGCTGCCCGGCGGCTTCGCCTACGGCGACTACCTGCGGGCCGGCGTGATCGCCCGGTTCAGCCCGGTCATGCGGGCGGTCGCGGGCTTCGCCGACGACGGCGGGCTCGTCCTCGGGGTCTGCAACGGCTTCCAGGTCCTGACCGAGGCCCACCTGCTGCCGGGCGCGCTCCTTCGCAACCGCGGGCTGCGGTTCGTGTCGCGCGAGGTCGAGATCGCCGCGGAGCGGCTCGACACGCCGTTCACCCACCTGCTCGGCGAGCGGCGCGCGCTGCGGATGCCGGTCGCCCACGGCGAAGGCGCGTTCTACGCCGATGAGGCAACCCTCGACGAGCTCGAGGCCAACGGCCAGGTGCTCTTCCGCTACGTCCACGCCGACGCGTCGCCGGCGGGTGGCGAGGAGGATCGGGCGAACCCCAACGGCTCGCTCCGGGCGATTGCGGGGGTGATGAACGCAGCCGGCAATGTCGCGGGCCTGATGCCGCACCCGGAGACCGCGGTCGAGGCGGTCCTCGGCTCGGACGACGGGCTCGGGATCATCGCCTCGTTCGTGGCGAGCGCGGCGGAGCGGGAGCGGGCCGGCGGGCCGGCGGTGGCCGGCGCGGCGGCCACCGGCCGATGACGATGACGGTCGAGGCGCCGCCGGTGCACGAGGAGCCGCTCCACCGCCGGCTCGGAGTGACCGACGAGGAGCTCGCCGCGATCCGCGACCGGCTCGGCGGGCGGGCGCCCAACGACCTCGAGCTCGCGATGTTCAGCGTGATGTGGAGCGAGCACTGCTCGTACAAGAGCTCGCGGCCGCTCCTCAAGACGCTGCCGACCGGCTCCGCCGCGGACGGCGTGGTTGCCGGACCGGGCGAGAACGCCGGCGTCATCGCGATCGGCGACGGTCTGGCGGTCGCGTTCAAGATCGAATCGCACAACCACCCGAGCGCGGTCGAGCCCACCCAGGGCGCAGCGACCGGTGTCGGCGGCATCCTCCGCGACATCTTCACGATGGGGGCCCGGCCGATCGCGGTCCTCGACGCCCTCCGGTTCGGTGACCCGGCGGATGCCCGGACGCGGCATCTCGTCGAGGGCGTCGTGAGAGGTGTCGGCGGCTACGGCAACTGCGTCGGCGTGCCGACGGTCGGCGGCGAGCTCGTGTTCGACCCGTCCTACGCCGGGAACCCGCTCGTCAACGTCATGGCCATCGGACTCCTCGCGATCGACGACCTGACCCTCGCGGCCGCCCCCGGCGTCGGCAATCTGGTCGTCCTCTTCGGTTCGACGACGGGGCGCGACGGGATCGGCGGGGCGAGCGTCCTTGCCAGTGCGACCTTCGCGGACGATGACCCCTCGAAGCGACCGTCTGTCCAGGTCGGCGACCCGTTCGCGGAGAAGCTCCTGATCGAAGCCTCGCTCGAGCTCATCCGGGGTGGGCTGGTCGCCGGGCTCCAGGATCTCGGGGCCGGCGGGATCACCTGCGCGACCTCGGAGACGGCCGACCGGGCCGGGACCGGGATGCACATCGAGCTGGCGGCGATCCCGCGCCGCGAGCCGGACATGGAGCCGTTCGAGGTCCTGATCAGCGAGTCGCAGGAGCGGATGCTCGCGGTCGTCGAGCCCGGTCGCTGGGGCGAGGTCAGGGCCGTCTGCGAGCGGTGGGGCCTGCCGGTTGCGGTGATCGGTCGGGTGACTCACGACGGCGATATCGCGATCGCCGGCGACGACGGCGCGGAGATCGCCCGAATCCCGGCCTCCGCCCTCACCAGCGACGCCATCGTTCACCAGCGGGTCGCGGCCCCACCCGTCCGGCGCCGCGCCGCGCCCGCCCCGGGTGCAGCGGCGACCGCGTCGGACGGCCTGCCTGAGCGCGGGATGGACCCCGGCGCGGTGCTCACCGCGCTGCTCGGCTCGGCCAACCTCGCCAGCCGCCGCCCGGTCTTCGAGCAGTACGACTCGACCGTCCAGGCGAACACGGTCGCCGGTCCCGGCCACGGCGCGGCGATCATCCGGATCAAGGGCACGACCAAGGCGCTCGTCGCCGCGACGGACGCGAACCAGGCCGTGGGTGCCCTCGACCCGTGGCTGGGCGCCGCGCTGAGCGTCGCCGAGGCTACCCGCAACGTGGCGATCACCGGCGCCCGCCCCCTCGGCGTCACGAACTGCCTGAACTACGGCGACCCGACCCGACCGGAGGCGTTCTGGCAGCTGACCGAAGGCGTCCGTGGCCTCGCCGATGCCTGTCGAGCGCTCGGGCTGCCCGTGACCGGCGGCAATGTCTCGCTCTACAACGAATCGCCGACCGGGGCGATCGCGCCGACGCCCGAGATCGGCGTCGTCGGTCTCCTCGACGACGTCGCGCTGCGGGTCGATCCCGCGTGGCGTGCGCCGGGCGATCGGGTCCTCCTCGTCGGCGAGGCGACGCCCGGGCTCGCCGGCAGCGCGTACGCCGCGTTGGCGGGTCTCGCCGCCGAGGACGGGCCGCCGAGCCTCGATCTCGAGCGAGAGCGGCGGCTCCAGGCGTTCGTCCGGGAGGCCGCCGCCCGCGGGCTCCTCGCCTCGGCCCAGGACGTGTCCGGCGGCGGCCTGGCCGTGGCGCTGGCCGAGTGCGCGTTGTGGGGGGATGGCGATCACGGTCTCGGCGCCCGGCTGCGGATCGGCGTCGCGAGCTCGCCCGCGGTCGACCTGTTCGGCGAGAGCCCGTCGCGGGTCGTCGCGTCCGCCACGCCGCGCCACGTCCCGGCGCTCGTCCTGTTGGCTCGGCAGCACGGGCTGCCGATCGAGGACCTCGGAGAGATCACCGCGCGACCCGACGACGGTGCGCCCGCCCGGCTCGTCGTCGAGCTCCACGGATCGGGCGCCACGGGCGCGGCCGAGGATCGCGGCAGTCGCGTCGCCGACGAGCTGACCGTCGGCCTCGACGAGCTCCGCCACGCCTGGGAGGGCGGCCTGTCGCGTGCCCTCGGCTGGGAGCAGCGCTGATGTGCGGCGTGTTCGGCGTCGTCATGCCACCCGGCGGCGACCAGGGGGCGGCCGCCCTGGCCTCGCTCGGGCTGTTCGCCCTTCAGCACCGCGGCCAGGAATCGGCCGGGGTCGCGGTCAGCGACGGCGAGCAGCTGATGCTCTACAAGGACCTCGGGATGATCGCGTCGGTCCTCGATGAACGGCGCCTGCCGTCGCTCCGGGGCGGGCTTGCCATCGCCCATTGCCGCTACTCGACGACCGGCTCGACGGTCTGGGAGAACGCCCAGCCGACGTTCCGGCTCGGACCGCGGCGAGCCCTCGCGATCGGCCACAACGGGAACCTCGTCAACACCCGCGAGCTGCTTGGCCAGCTCACTGGCGGCCGCGGCCGGCTCCCCGCCTCGACCGACACGGAGCTCCTGACCGCCCTCCTCGCCGACGAGCCCGCCGCGGACACGGTCGATGCCCTCGTTCGCGTCCTGCCCCGCGTCCACGGCGCGTTCAGCCTGGTCATCCTCGACGAGCGGCGGGTGATCGGCGTCCGGGACCCGTTCGGCTTCCGGCCGCTCGTGCTGGGCCGCCTGCCCGCGCCCGATTCGGCCGCCGCAGCCGCCGGCCCCGGGCTGTGGGGCGACGAGGCCGGCGACGACGCGACGTCCGGCTGGGTCCTCTCCAGCGAGACGACCGGGCTCGACATCGTCGGCGCGGAGTACGTCCGCGACGTGGAGCCCGGCGAGATCGTCGTCCTCGAAGCGGGCCGGGCGCCGCTGTCCGTCCGCTATGCCGCCGCCAAGCCGGCCCTCTGCGTCTTCGAGCTCATCTACTTCGCCCGGCCCGACTCCTACATGGAAGGGCGCAACCTGTACGAAGTCCGGCGACGGATGGGCGAGGAGCTCGCCGGCGAGCACCCGGCCGAGACCGACCTCGTGATGCCGGTGCCCGACACTGGTGCGCCGGCCGCCGCGGGTTACGCGGAGATCTCCGGGATCCCGTACCGCGAGGGACTGATCCGCAATCGCTACACCGGCCGGACGTTCATCCAGCCGAGCCAGACGATGCGTCACCGCGGCGTGACGATGAAGCTCAACCCGCTCCGCGAGGTCGTCCGGGGCAAGCGCCTGACGGTCGTCGACGACTCGATCGTGCGCGGGACGACGACCAAGCAGATCGTCGCGCTCCTACGGCGGGCCGGCGCCGCCGAGGTCCACGTCCGGATCAGCGCCCCGCCGATCTACCACCCGTGCTTCTACGGGATCGACACCCAGGTCGAGACCGAGCTGATCGCGGCGACCCATTCGGTCGAGGAGATCCGCTCCTTCATCGGCGCGGATTCGCTCGGCTACCTCTCGATCCG
>DATAIW010000108.1:0-4017 GCA_036262455.1 Candidatus Limnocylindrales bacterium
TCGAGCCCGACCGGCCCAGACGCATCCGTGCGCCCGCTGCGGGGCGCCGGTCGGGCTCGATGTCGGCCTGTGCGAGCGCTGTAATCCGCTCGGGTTGAAGGACAGCGCCAGCTCGCAGGTGCACGGTTCGGTGCTGCTCGCGGTCGGCCTCGCGATCGCCGGGCTCGCCATCGCCGCCCATTTCGCGGTCGCCGGGATCGGCCCGTTCACGGCCCGGGTCACCGCGATGGCGCCCGGCGCCTCGGCCGGCGTGCTGATCGCGACCATCGAGGCCCGCAACGACGGCCAGGCCACCGGCAGCGCGACCTGTCGCCTGACCGATCCGCTCGATCCGGCCCTGATCCATTCGACCATCGTGTATACCCCGCGGATCGCTCCGGGCGAGACCATCGCCTTCGTGCAGGAAGTCAGCTACGGCAGCCCGGATCGGCTGCTGGCGGTCGTCTGCAACGGGCCGTGACCGAGGTCGAGGATCCGACCGAGCCGGGTCGCTCGACCGACCACTCGCCTGAGCTGCGCTCGCGCTGGGCCGATGAGCTGGCGTTTGCCGTCGAGATCGCTGCTGCCGCCGGGGTCGTCCTGATGGACCACTACGAGCGCCTGGAGCGGATCGATCACAAGAGCTCACGCGACGTCGTGACCGAGGCGGACCACCTGTCCGAGGAGCTCGTCATCGCCGCCATCCGGGCGGACTTCCCCGGCGACGCGATCCTCGCCGAGGAGTCCGGCGCCCACGCCGCCTCGGCGTCGCAGGCCGTCAACGGCCGGACGTGGGTGATCGATCCGCTCGACGGGACCGTCAATTACGCCAACGGGCTGCCCGTGTTCTGCGTCTCGATCGGGTTCGTCGTCGACGGCCGGCCGGTGGCGGGGGCGGTCCTCGACCCGACCCGCGGGGAGACGTTCGCCGCCACGGCCGACGGGCCGGCCACGCTCAACGGCCGGTCGATCCGGGCGTCGACGAAGGACAAGCTGGCGGACGGCGTGCTTTCCCTGTCCCTGTCCGGGCGGTCGGTCTCGAGCCGCGCCCGGGCGATCCGCCGGGAGGTCCGCGTCTCGCGCTCGATGGGCTCCGCGTCCCTCGCCCTCGCCTACGTCGGCAACGGCCGGTTCGACGCCTTCGTCCAGGAGACGAGCATGTCGCTCTGGGACATCGCGGCGGCAGGCCTCGTGGCCGAGCGAGCCGGCGCGATCGTCACGTCCTTCGGCGGCGGGCCCTGGTACGAGCCATCCAGGTCGACGCGGACGATCGGCCTGATCGCGGCACCGACGGCCTTCCACGACCGCCTCGTCCGTCTCGCCAACGCTCGCTGACGCGACCCTGGAGCGGGGAACCATTTCGTCCACCGTCGCGGGCGGAGATTCAGTCTCGACTGGAGGGACTGGTCAATGGAGCGGCGGATCGGCGCGAGGTCGCCGCGTGGGGCGTTGTCATCGCCTGAGCCGATGGCGCCGCGACTGGACGAACCCCGTCGTTCGGCATGGCATCGAGGTCCTGGGTGGCGCGAGCGCCCCGTCGACGGATCGACGGAACCTGACCCTGCCGGAAGCCTTCGTCGACTGCAGCCGGACTCTCAGGCCCAGCGATGCGGCCGGCCGCGCAGCCGGGCGAGCCCCCACCGATCGCAGAAGGATTCCCACGCCGCGCGCGGGACGCCGTGCCACTCGAGCTCGGCCGTCGAACGCTGGGCCAGGGGAGCATCGAGCCGGAGCCGGGCCAGGGTCCGGTACAGGATCGCCGCCTCGTGCTGCTCGACGAGCACGGCGGCCAGTCGAACGAGGCCGCTGACACCGCTGACGTCCCACTCGCTCGCCTTCGGCGGGATCGCGTCGATCGAGCCGTAGCGGCGGAGGACGGCCGCGGTCGACTTCGCGCCCCAACCCGGCAACCCGGGGTAGCCGTCGGACGAATCGCCGACCAGGGCGAGATAGTCCGGGATCGACGCCGGCTCGACGCCCCATTTCTCGAGGACACCGGCCCGGTCGTAGGTGATTCCGCGGCGGCGGTCGCGAAGCACGATCCGGTCGTCAACGACGCACTGGGCCATGTCCTTGTCGGGCGTACAGATCAAGATCCGCTCGACCTCGGGGTCGGCGCCGAAGCGGGCCGCCGCGGCGCCGATCGCGTCGTCCGCCTCGAACTCGACCATCGGCCAGAGGACCACCCCGAGCGCCTCGATCGCGGCCTCGGCGATCGGGAACTGGGCAAGAAGCTCGGGATCCATCCCGACCGACGACTTGTAGCCGGGGAAGAGGTCGTTCCGGAACGACTCGATGACCCGATCCGTCGCGCATCCGACGTGCGTGGCGCCCTCCTCGCGGAGGAGGTAGAGGAGCTGGTCGCACAGCCCGGACACTCCGGACAGCACGATCCCGTCGCGGCCGCGGACCGGCGGTCGAGGTGCGTAGTGGGCGCGGAAGAGCTCGTAGGTCGCGTCAACGAGATGGATCTTCACCCTGACGCCATCAGCGCATCCGGGTCGACCAGGGGAGGACCCCGGCCGCGGTCATCTCGTCGATGGCCCGCTGCTCGTCTCCCGCCTCGAGTTCCACGGGGCGCATCGCGTCGAGGAGGACGGCGGTCTCGAAGCCGAGCCGGGCCGCGTCGAGGGCGGTTGCCTTGACGCAGTAGTCGGTCGCGAGCCCGCAGACGACGACTCGCCCGATGCCGCCGGCCCGGAGCAGTCCTTCCAGCTCGGTGGGGGTCGTCTCCCCGGTCGTCGGGTCGCGCATCGTGAAGCCCGAATAGCCGTCCTCGCCGTTGACGCCCTTGCGGACCCGCGGGGCGCTCGCTGCCGCCTCCGCGTCGACCTCCGGGTGGAGCTCCGCCCCCCAGGTGCCCCCGACGCAGTGGACCGGCCACGTGCCGCCGTCCCGGGCGAAGTGGGGGGTCGACTCCGGGTGCCAGTCCTGGGTGAACACGATCATCGCCGCGGCCGCCCGAGCCGTCGCGATCTCGCCGTTGATGATCGGGACGAGGTTGGCTCCGCCGTGGACCGCCAGCCCTCCGGCCGGATCGGCGAAGTCGTTCTGGAGGTCGACGATGACGAGTGCGCACCGACCGTCGTAACGCTGCATCCGCCTACGCTAGCAAACGTCGACGACGGCGCCACGTGGGCGCCGTCGTCGGTTGAGGAGGAGCGGGTGCGAGTCGGTCCGCCGGCTGTTGCCAACCCGGCGTCGCCGGATGCCGCCGGCGACGCGAGGTTTCGATGGGTCAGATGGTCCGCTCGCGACGGAAGACGCCGACTGCCGCGAGGATCAGGGCCTCGAGGACGGTCCAGCCGACAAGGGCGAGGACCGCGGCGATGTCGAGGACGGAACCACCGGACTTCAGGTTGTCGACGTTCAGGATCCCGTTGAACGGGGCGACGAAGATCTGGCTCGTGTTCAGGATGAACGACACGAGGTCGTTGGCTTCGCGGGCGTTCAGGAGCAGCAGGACGATCCGCAGAATGATGAACGCCTGGACGATCCCGAACAGCAGGATCACGACTCGACCGGCGAGCTCGCCGCCGCTCGGGGTCCGGGTCACCCGGCGCTCGACAACGCTCCCGCCGCGGTCGGAGACCGGGGCCGGGTCTTCGTCGCGGACGACGCGTTCTTCGTAGGTCATGGCGTGTGCCTCCCATCCGTAGCCGCCGAAGCGGCGGGACATCAGTGTCGTCCCGCGCGCTTTGCGCCACGAACAGCAGAATCACGCCCCGGCATTGCAGCGAGGTGACGGTTGTGCGGGTCCCGCACCGACACGTCCCGCCGGGCGGCATTGCGCGTGACGCACACGTCGCCGCGACGGCCGGATCGGGAGGCCCGAAATCGGTCGAGATCTTGCACGGACGGGAACGAACCGACGCGCGACGCGACCGGCTCGTGCCGAGTCGATCGCGTTGTTGCGCCGGAGGCAACGTCCGGCTTCCCGCGTGGGCTCTCGGCGTCGACGTGTGCGCCTGACGCAACGTCCGGCCTCCCGCGTGGAACGGCGCCCGTCTCGAAACGGGCGCCGTGTGGCTTTCGGAT
>DATAIW010000109.1:0-3296 GCA_036262455.1 Candidatus Limnocylindrales bacterium
GGGCGGCCGGCACCGGATCGCCGGCAACCGCGGTGGGGTCGCCGTCGCCGACCGCGAGCGCGGCCGGGGTGGCCGTCGCCGACCGCCAGTGACAGAAGGCCTCGATCGCGATCGAGCGCACCGAGGTCCTGTTCGATGTCGCCGCGACCCCGCTCGGCTGGGTCGCTGTCGGGACCAGGCTCAACCTGCCGTCGGCCCAGGCGACGTTCGCGCCGGGCCGACGGGCGGTCGAGTGGGTGTCGGCGAGTCGACACCTGACCGATTCGCGGAAACAAGTGCCGATCCAGCGCGTTGACGGGTTAGCGCCGCGGAACTCTTCGCGGCCATCTGGGAGGTATCCCCGTGAGCAAGAACCCGTTCTCCGGCCTTCGACTCGTGGTCAGCGCGGCCGCGGTCGTCGGCATGATCGCCGCGTCGGCTGGCCCCGTGGCGGCCGACACGACACCGCCCGGCGACACCAGCTACAGCCAGAACGGCAGCTCGGCGGAGCTCGACGCGAGTTCGTGCGTGTCGAATGGCGACGACACGGTCACCTGCGCCGACCAGCAGATCTACGTGTTCACCGGGAAGATGACCGACAGCCTCTCCGGCGTGACCCACACGAGCCAACTCTGCGTCAGCCTCAGCAACTACACGTATTCGGAGCTGACCGGTGACTACGTCGGAACGCCGACGTTCGAGCAGGGCTGCCGGGTCGACCTCCCGACCGGGACGATCAAGATCGACTCGAAGCTCCGCTCGGCATCCCTCGCGACGACGCACCTGACCGTCCAGGACCAGGCCTGCGAGAAGTTCGGGTGCGACCCGGGTTCGGCGCGCGACATCGTCGTCGGCGCGAGCTGGACCGGCTTCGGGCCCCTGATGACCTCGAAGTCACGCGGCTCGTCGAACGACGGGACCTGCCGGTCGAACGAGTCGTTCAAGGGCTCCACGCGCGCGGCCGACGTCGTCGGATCGCTCGACGGACAGGCCCTCGGCGGCGACCAGTTCGGCTACATCTCCTCGGGCAAGTACAGCTTCCGCTCGAGCTGCACCGAGGTCTGATCACCCCGCCACAGCCGCGGCCCCCGTCCGTTGGGCGGGGGCCGTTCCCTGTCCGTGCTCAGACCGCTTCGGCGAGCGGCTCGGCGAACTGGCTCTGATACAAGTCGGCGTAGGTGCCGCCGCGAGCGAGCAGCTCATCGTGGGTGCCCTGCTCGACGATCGCCCCGCGCTCCATGACCAGGATCGTGTGGGCATCGCGGATCGTCGAGAGCCGATGGGCGATGACGAACGTGGTCCGGCCCTTCATCAGGCGGGCCATGGCTCGCTGGATGAGGACCTCGGTCCGGGTGTCGACCGAGGACGTCGCCTCGTCGAGGATCAGGATCGGCGGGTCGGCCAGGAACGCCCGGGCGATCGTGAGGAGCTGCTTCTCGCCGGCCGAGAGATTCGTGGCGTCGTCGTCGATGACCGTGTCGTAGCCATCGGGCAGGGTCCGCACGAAATGGTCGACATGGGCCGCCTCGGCGGCGGCATGGAGGGCGGCCTCGGTCGCGTCGAGCTTGCCAAACACGATGTTCTCGCGAATCGTGCCGTGGAACAGCCACGAGTCCTGGAGGACCATGCCGAACTGGCGGCGGAGGTCGTCCCGGGTGAGCTCGCGGAGATCGATGCCATCGATGCTGATCCGGCCCGAGTCGATCTCGTAGAAGCGCATCAGCAGGTTCACGAGGGTCGTCTTGCCGGCCCCGGTCTGGCCGACGATCGCGACCGTCCGGCCGGCCTCGACGACCAGGTCGAGATCGTCGATCAGCGGCCGGTCCGGCTCGTAGCGGAAGGAGACGTCGGCGAACTCGACGGCGCCGGCGGCTCGATCGAGATCGGCCGGGCTGGCGGCCTGGGCGACCTCCTCGGTCTCGTCGAGGAGCTCGAAGACCCGCTCGGCCGACGCAACCGCGGACTGGAGGACGTTGACGATGCTCGCGGTCTGGATGATCGGGAAGGTGAACTGGCGCGAGTATTGGATGAACGCGACGATGTCGCCGAGCGTCATCTGGCCGGCGGCCACCCGCAAACCGCCGATGACCGCGATCGCGACGTAGTTCAGGTTCGAGATGAAGTTCATCGCCGGCTGGATGATCCCGGAGATGAACTGGGCCCGGTAGCTCGCCGAGTAGAGGCGCTCGTTCTCCTCGTTGAACGTCGCCACCGCCTGTCGCTGGCGGCCGAAGGCCTTCACGATCGCGTGCCCCGTGTGCATCTCCTCGACCTGGCCGTTGAGGGCACCGGTCGAGGCCCACTGGGCGACGAACAGCTTCTGCGAGCGGCGAATGATCAGCACCGTCACCACGAGCGAGGCCGGTACGGCGAGCAGCGAGATGGCCGCGAGGAGCGGGCTGATCGTCAGCATCAGGATGAGGACGCCGACGATCGTCAGGAGCGAGGTGATCAGCTGGGTCAGGCTCTGCTGGAGCGACTGGCTGATGTTGTCGATGTCGTTGGTCACCCGACTCAGCAGGTCGCCCCGGGGATGGGTGTCGAAGTAGCGCAACGGCAGGCGGCCGAGCTTCACCTCGACGTCGGTCCGCAGCCGGTAGGCAGTCCGTTGGGTGACGCCGGCCATGATGTAACCCTGCATCCAGGCGAAGATCGAGCTGACGATGTACAGCCCGATCAGGAGCGCCACGACGCCTGCGAGGGCGCCGAAATCGACCCCGTGGCCGGGCGTCAGGTGCATCGTCGCGACCATGTCGGCCAGCTGGTTCTGGCCTTTCTCCCTGAGGTCCTGGATCACCTGCTCCTGGGTGGCGCCCGGAGCCAGCTGACCGAGCTTGAGGCTGAACGCCCCCTCGAAGATCGTGTTCACCGCGTTGCCGAGGATCTTCGGCCCGACAACGGTCAAGGTGACGCTGACGATCGCCAGCAGGACCACCCCGATGAGGAGCGGGCCCTCGGGCCGGAGGCGACCGATGAGCCGCCGGAACGAACCCCGGAAGTCGCGCGGCTTGGCGGCGGGCATGCCCATCCCCATGCCCATCATCCCGCCGCCGGGACGGCCGCCGCCCGGGCCGCGGGGCGGGGCACCGCCGGGAGGGCCGCCCGCCGGAGGTCCGCCTGAGGGCGCGCCGGGCCGACCGCTCATGCCACGGCCTCCTTCTCGGACATCTGGGAGTACACGATCTCGCGATAGGTCTCGTTGTCGGCCAGCAGCTCGCGGTGCGTGCCGATGCCGACGATCCGGCCGCCGTCCATCACGATGATCCGGTCCGCCTGCATGATCGTGCCGACCCGCTGGGCGACGATGATGATCGTGG
>DATAIW010000110.1:0-4283 GCA_036262455.1 Candidatus Limnocylindrales bacterium
GCGGGCGATGTACGAGGCGATCGGCGAGCTGGAGCGAAGCGAGGCGGCGGTCGCGATCTTCGGCCAGGACGTCGTCGACCACTACCTCAACGCGGCCCGGGTCGAACAGCAGACCTACGACGCGATGGTCCACAACTGGGAGCGCGAGCGGTACCTCGAGCGGAGTTAGGTCTCGTCGCGGTCTCGACAAGGCAGCGTACGCTCGCGGGCGGTCCGCGGTCGGGTGTCCGCTCCCCGAATCTGTCAAGTGAATCCTTGGCGGTCGGTAGTCGGCCGGAATCTGTCTACCGCTCGCCCGGCGATCAGATGTCAGGACATGGCACCCGATCCACGCTCAGCCGTGCCGAGCCGTTGGAATCGCATCCGGCTTGCGACCGGGTGAGATTCGTTTGACGGAAACCGATGCTGGGCGACCCGCCCCCGAGCGTCAGCCGTGGGCGGGAGCCGAGCTGGCCGGAGCGACGGGCCGATCGAAATCGAGGGTCGCGTCGCCGCTGGGCGGTTCGAGGTAGGTCCGGAGACCTTCCTCGAGTGGGGTCAGGCGGCGTGGCATGCGCTCGAGCAGCGGCGCGAGATCGACGATTGCCGGCTGGTTGATGAAGTCGACCGCATCGGGGGTCAGGATCGGGGTGGGCAGCCACGACAGCGGGATCGCGAGCAGCTTGATCAGGGGCGTCGGCCCGGGCACGATCGGCCGGCGCAGCCCGGCCACCCGGAGTGCGGTCCCGATGATCTCCCGCATCTTCAGCGTCTCGGGTCCGCCGAGCTCGAAGACCTGGTTCACGGCGGCGTCGGTCACGAGGGAATCGGCCGCGAGGTTCGCCGCGTCGTCGATGAAGACCGGGGCAAGGAGCTGCGATCCGGTGTTCGTCATCGGCACGCTGAACAGCCGCCGGGCGAAACCCACGAACCGGTTCAGCGACACGTCGCGCGGCCCGAAGATCCACGTGGGGCGGATGATCGTCCAGATCAGTCCGGAGCCGCGGACGGCCTCCTCGGCCCGCCACTTCGCCCGGAACCAGTGGCGCTTCGCGTCCGGCGCGGCCCCGGCACCCGACAGGTAGACGATGCGCTTGACGCCGGCCGCGCGAGCGGCGGCAACCAGCCGCTCGGTGCCCGCCGCATCGACCTCCATGAACGTCTGGTGCGTTCGAGGCGCCTCGATCGGGGAGTTCTTGAACGCCAGCGCGATCGCGAGCGCATCGGCGCCGCGCAGTGCTTCGACCAGTCCTTCGCCCGTCTGGACGTCGGCCGCGCGAAGGTCGATCGCATCGGCCAGGCCACCACGGGCAGTTTCGCCGCGATGGGACAGCACGCGAACGACGTGGCCGCGCCGATGCAGCTCGGTCGCGATCGCCCCGCCGACGAAGCCGGTCCCGCCGGCGACGGCCACGGTCATCCCGGTCGGCTCGGCCGCTGCCGCGAATACCGTCCGGATCGTCTCCGCCCGGTGCCGGAAGATCCGCTGCAGCTCGCCGCGGACCACCAGCTTGTTGGCAAGGTCACCGAGCGGCGCGAGCGGGACGGCATAGACGATCTCGTCGCGGACGAGCGTGCCGCCGGGGACCGCCTCGAACGTGTGGGTGTGCTCCCAGCGGGTGTACGGACCCCGCAGCTGGAGGTCGCGGAAGCGCGTCGGCGGCTCGTAGTCGGTGATCCGGGTCGTCCAGGTCATCGGGATGCCGAGCAACGGCCGGATCCGGTAGCGGACCTCGAGTCCGTCGCGCATGTCGCGATCGTCGGTCAGGAACTCGAAGCCCATCGACGCCGGCGTGATCCGGCCGAGGTTCTCCGGCCGCGAGAAGAAGTCGAACACCTCCTCGATCGGCCGGGGCACCAGCTGCGTCGCAGACAGTCGATGGTCCGCCATCGGCCGAGTATATCGTGATACCTCGCAATAGCAAGTTTGTTGCCTACCCGTCGGCCCGGGATCGGCCCGAACCGCTCGCCTCGCCCGCGCTATCCTCGCGACCACAGCGCGTCAGGACGGTCGGGCGGCGCGCGGAGATGGGAGCAGCGTGCCGCCGAACGGACAGCAGCCAGTCGACGCGACGACCGGAAGCGAGCTGGACGCGCTCCGCGCGCGGGTCGCCGCCCTCGAGGCGCGGGAGGCCGAGCACGAGCGCTCGGAGCGCGTCCAGGGCTCGCTCTACCGGATCGCGGAGGCGGCGAGCGCCGCGACGGACCTGTCCGAGTTCTACCGGACGATTCACGCCATCGTCGGCGAGCTGATGGACGCCGAGAACCTATACGTCGCGCTCTACGACGCCGAGCGCGCGCTGATGAACTACCCGTACTTCGTCGACGCGCTCGACAAGGACGTCCCGGATCCGAATGCCTGGGAGCCGTTCGGCGAAGGCCAGGCCCGCGGCATCACCGCCTATGCCCTCCGCCAGGGTCGACCGCTGCGCGTGGACGCGCGTCTCTTCCACGAGCTCGAGTCGCGTGGCGACGTAGAGAGGCTCGGCATCGTGACCGAAGAGGGAACCTGGCTCGGCGTGCCCCTCTCGTCCGAGGGCCGGACGCTCGGGCTGCTCGTCGTGCAGTCGTACACGGCGGAGCATCGTTACACCGACGCTGATCTCGACCTCCTCGCCTTCGTCGGCCAGCACATCGGCTCCGCCCTGACCCGTGTCCGGGCGATGGACGAGACGCGCCAGCGGAACGCCGAGCTGGCCCTCGTCAACGAGATTGGCCAGGCCCTGGCGGAGCAGCTCGACTTCGGCGCGATCATCGAACTCGTCGGCGACCGCGTCCGGGCAATCTTCGACACCCGCTCGTTGTTCATCGCCCTCCACGACCCGGCGACCGACATGCTCTCGTTTCCCTACGACATCGACGAGGGCGAGCGGTTCGACCGCGGCCTGCTCAAGCTCGGCCCGGGCGTGACCTCGACCGTCATGCGGACCGGCCGGTCGCTGCGGATCGGAACCCTCGAGGAGCAGATCGCCGCCGGCGCGATCCAGATCGGCGGATCGGACTCGCTTTCGTGGCTCGGCGCCCCGATTCCGGCCGGCAATCGCGTCATCGGAGTCGTCGGTCTCGAGAGCCTCCGTCCCCACGCGTTCAGCGAGGCCGACGAACGCCTCCTCGTGACGCTCGCGACCAGCATGGGCGTCGCGCTCGAGAACGCCCGCCTGTTCGACGAGACGAAGCGCCTGCTCGCGGAGACGGACGCCCGCGCCGCGGAGCTCGCGGTCATCAACCAGATCGGCCAGGCGCTCGCCAGCCAGCTCGACTTCGAGGCGATCATCCAGCTCGTCGGCGAGCGGATCCGGGCGATGTTCACGGCCCGGACGATCTACATCGGGATCCTGGATTCGACAACGAATCTCATCTCGTTCCCGTACGACCTCATGAACGGCAAGCCGATCCACACGGAGCCGTTCGCCCTCGGCCCCGGGCTCACCTCGCGCGTCATCACGACCGCCGCACCGCTCCTCATTCGCAGCTTCGAGGAGGCCAAGCGCCTTGGCACGATCGAGGACGGGCTCGATGCCGAGTCGTGGCTCGGCGTCCCGATCCTCACCGGCGCGCACGTCCTGGGGGTCATCGCGGTGGAGGCGGAAGAACGGGGTGCGTACGACGAATCCGATCTGCGGCTGCTCTCCACCCTCGCCGCGAGCATGGGCGTCGCCCTCGAGAACGCCCGCCTGTTCGACGAGACCAAGCGCCTCCTGTCCGAGACGAACGAGCGCGCCGCCGAGCTGGCCCTGATCAACGACGTCCAGCACGGCCTGGCCGAACGACTCGACATGCAGGCGATGTACGACCTGGTCGGCGACCGGATCCAGGCGATCTTCGACACCCAGGTCGTCGACATCGGAGTGATCGACCGCGCCGAGGGCTTGATCCATTTCCCCTACGCGATCGAGCGCGGCGTCCGCTTCCCCGATGAGCCGACGCCCATCCGGAGCTTCCGCAAGCAGGTCATCGAGACCGGCCGGCCCATGCTCCTTGGCAAGAAGGAGCTCACCGCCGCGATGGAGTCCGGCGAGTCGATGGTCATCCAGGGCGAGCCGGCGCAGTCGATGCTCATCGCGCCGCTGTCAACGGGCTCGGCGGTCAGCGGCGTGATCAGCCTCCAGAATCTCGACCGTGACGGCGCCTTCTCGAAGTCCGACGTCGAGTTGCTGACCACCCTCGCGGCCAGCCTCAGCGTCGCCCTCGAAAACGTGCGCCTGTTCGACGAGACGAAGCGCCTCCTGTCCGAGACGAACGAACGCGCCGCCGAGCTGGCCCTGATCAACGACGTCCAGCACGGTCTGGCCCAGAAGCTCGAC
>DATAIW010000111.1:0-5911 GCA_036262455.1 Candidatus Limnocylindrales bacterium
GCGTCGGGGTCGCCTCGACCGTCGGGTTGGGCGACGGCTGCGGCGACGGGCTGCCGACGACGGCGACCAGCGCCGGCGGTGCGCTGACAGTGGGCAGGTTGAAGCCGCCGCGGACCGCAAGGAACCCGAAGGATGCGGCGAGGGACGCGGCGAGAACGAGCGAAGCGCCGATCACGGCACGCGAGACCGGCTGCCGCGTGGGCTGTGGCGGCGGGGTTGCGGCGAGAAGGACGCCGCGCAGGTAGCGCGGACAGTTGACGTGGGCCGCGGCCAGGCACACGAGCTCCTGCTGGCGACCGGACTGGGGCACGGGCTCCCCGATCGCGACGCAGCGGTTCGCCGCGTCGACGCCGCCGACCGCCGGCTCGAGCGTCCCGTCCGTCGCCTCGACGGCCAGAAACCGGCAGACCGAACGCGGTCGATCGGGGTCGCGATCAAGGCCTGGGCGGAACGGCCCATCGGCCCGATCGACGGTCAACGCGTCGTTCGTCGTCGTTCTCTCGCCCTCCTCCACGCGCCCTCCGCGCTCAGACCGCCATGGACGGCGCGGAGTCTAGTACGTTTAGCGTGTTGCCGTGACGCTCACCGCGGTGCTACATTCCGCCGCCAGATCGGCATATCGCGTCCGCCGATCCCTCCGAGGCACCTCGCCCAGATGGCCATGCCGCTTTCGATGGTCACGTCAGAGCCGGATCCGTATCGCCTCGCGCCCCATCGGATCAAGCGCTGCACGTTCCGTCGGCTCATCCAGATCGAGAGCGGCACCGAACGCCTCTATGACGTCGAGTGCCTCCTCCCCGACCGCCGCCTGCCGATTCCGCTCGGCAACCTCGACGCGGCGATGCCGATCTGTAACGCCTGCGTCGCGCCCCACACCTTCCGCCCCGACGAGGACTGAAACCTCGGGCCGATGGCGTCGCGGAGCTCCACCTCGGGCGGATGGCTTCGCGGAGCTCAGCCTCCGACCTCGGTGAGCGAGTGACGGGCGACAGCTCAGGGTGTTGGTTCACCGGAATGTGTCAGCGAGGCAGTCTGTACGCCGAGTTCTGTCACGGCGGCTTGCGCCGCCGCGGATGGCCATCCATCTGAGGCCGCCGGTTACCCGACGGCTCTTGCGGCCGACCCGAGGGCTGGGCAGCGCACCTCTCCCCCGACGGGTTGCCCCGCACGGGTTGCGCCCTCCTATTTGGCCTTGCTCCGGGTGGAGTTTGCCGCGTTTCACTCCGTCGACGGCTTGCGCCGCCAACGGCATCGTCACTGTGGCACTGGTCCTCGTCTCACGACGGACGGGCGTTACCCGCCACCCTGCGCTGCGGAGCTCGGACGTTCCTCACGCCGTGGACGGGGTTGCCCCCGAGCGGCGCGCGGCCATCCGACCACCTCGCTGACGAGGTCATTCTACGGCCGGCACGATTCTCCTCGGCTGCACGTCCCCGACGACCTGCAGCGCGACCGACGGTGACAGCGTCACGCCGGGACCAGCTGCGGCCCGACCTCGAAGACGAGCTCCGGACCCGCACCGGCGAGGACCAGCCGACCGTTCGGGTCGTCGCTCGCTCCCACGACACCATGGAGGGCGCCGAAGTACGCGGCCTCGGCGTCGTTCAGGACCGGATCGACGCAGGCACGCTTGGTGGAGACGAGAGGGCCGAACTGCAGGGCACCGATCGTCGGGTCGTAGGCATAGGTCCCGCCGAAGCTGTTGCACGGGCCGTCGCCGGAGATGTCGGAGGGCCCGAACGCGATCGTCACATCGGGGCTGGCCGGCGGCTTGTGGCCATCGATCGAGACGAGCCGCCACGCCGTCCCGACGAGCGAGGCCGGGTGGCTGACGCGGATCAATGAAGCGGACGGCGCTGGCGCGCAGGCGCCGCTGACGATCAAGACGAAGACCGCGACGACCCGGACCGACGCCAACCGTGCAGCCCGCAGGCGCCTCACCCGCCCGCACCCGGGTGCTCGAGGGTGACCAGGACGATCCGCGCGGCGGGTCCGCTCAGGATGAGCTGGCCGGTCGGGTCGAGGCCGGCCTGGGTCGACCCTCCAAGGGCCGTCATGAATGCCGTCTCGAAGTCGCCCACGCCGGCCTGCAGGCAGCCCATCGCCGTCGCAGCGATTTCGTGAACGACGAACCGTCCGGACGTCGCGTCGAACTGATAGCTGCCACCGAACTGGTTGCACCCGCCGAACCCGGAGGCCCTCGCCGCGTCGAACACGATCGTCGGCACGGCTCCCGCGATCGGCGACCGCCCGTTGACCGAGATGACGATCCAGGCGGTCCCGGCGAGAGCAGGAAGGGGCCCATCGGGCGGCGAGCCCGGCGCTGAGCCGGTGGGCGGACCGTCGCTACCGCATCCACTGATGGCGCCCACGATCGCGAGAAGCACGATGAGCGCGACGAGCCGGACGGGGGCGAGGGAGCGGGGCATGGGCGGAGGACGACGCGACCCGCCGTCAGGTTCCGGGGCGAACGACGACGACCGCCGGCCCGCCCGCGGCCACCCGATCGATGGCCTCGTTGCAGAGCGCGTCGGCGGTCTTGTTCTGGGCTCGCGGGACGTGGGTCGCGGACCAGCGCTCGAAGCCGCGGAGGGTCCGTCGCGAGGTCTCCCAGAGCGGGATCAGCTTGCTGTCCTTGACCCGCCAGCGGCCGGCCAGCTGCTCCACGATCAGCTTCGAGTCGAGGAGCATCACGACCTCGCGGGCACCCAGCTCGGCAGCCAGCGCCAGCGCCCGGACGACCGCGGTGTACTCCGCGACGTTGTTGGTCTGGACGCCGAGGAACTCCGAGATCGAGGCATCGGGTCGAGCCCGCGGGTCGCGGGCGTCGGCCCGGGCAAGGTCGATGAGCGCGGCACCGGCCGATGCCGGACCTGGGTTTCCGCGGGCGGCACCGTCGGTCCGGATGAGGTAGCCACGCGGCCGGGGCCGGTCAGCGCCACCACGCGAGCCGCTCTCCTCCCCCGTCGCGGGCAGGTCCGGAAACAACGTGTCGTTCAGGTCTGGCGCTCCACGATCGCCGAGCTGACCTCGAGGATCGCCTGGGTGATGTGGATGCCGCGGGGACACGCGTCGGTGCAGTTGAAGATCGTGCGACAGCGCCACACGCCGTCCTTGTCGGCCAGGATCTCGAGGCGCTCGTCACCGCCGGCATCGCGCGAGTCGAAGATGAAGCGGTGGGCGTTGACGATCGCGGCCGGACCGACGTAGCTCGGCTGGGCCCAGAACGACGGGCAGGACGACGTGCAGGCGGCGCACTGGATGCATTTCGTCGTGTCGTCGTAGCGGGCCCGGTCCTCGGGGCTCTGGATCCGCTCGCGGGTCGGGGCCGGCCCCGCCTCGATCAGGAACGGCTGGACGCTCCGGATCTTCGCGAAGAAGCCCTCCATGTCGACGACGAGGTCCTTGACGACCGGCAGTCCGGGCAGCGGCGCGATCGTGATCCGGCGCTTGCCGAGCTGCTCGACCCGGACCTTGCAGGCGAGTCGGTTGCGGCCGTTGACGAGCATCGCGTCCGAGCCGCAGACCCCGTGGCCGCAGGACCGGCGGAAGGTCAGGGTCCCGTCCTGCTCGTACTTGACTCGATGGAGCAGATCGAGGACGCGATCGGCCTTCGGGTCGGACTCGACCGTGTAGGCCTCCCAGTGCGGCTTCTCGTCGCGCTCGGGGTCGTAGCGGAGGATGCGGAGGTCGACCTGCATGCTGGTTGGCGCCCCTTGGCTCAGTAGATCCGCGGCTTGGGCTGGAACGTCGTGATCGTGACCGGCTTGTAGGTCAGTTGCGGATTCCCGCCGCCGGGGCCGCGGGTCGCGAGGCTGTGGGTCAGGAAGTTGACGTCGTCCCGGGTCGGGTAGTCCTCGCGAGCGTGGGCGCCGCGGCTCTCCTTGCGATTGAGGGCGGCGACGACCGTCGTCTCGGCGCAGTCGAGGAGATAGCCGATCTCGCGCGCCTCGAGAAGGTCCGTGTTGAAGACCGAGCCGCGGTCAGCGATACCGACCTTTGCGTAGCGCTGCTTCAGCTCGCGGACCTTCGGCAGGGCGGCCGACAGGAGGGCCTCGTCGCGATAGACCCCGACGTTGTCCATCATCACGTCGGCGAGCTCCTTGCGGATCCGGGCCGCGTTCTCGCCCTTGATGTTCGCCTTGAGGGCCGCCATCTCGCCGCGGACCGGGTCCTCCACGTCGCGGGCCAGCTCCGGCATCCCGACGCCCTTGACGTCGAGCGCCATCTGGCGACCGGCCCGCCGGCCGAACACGAGGAGGTCGACGAGCGAGTTCGTGCCGAGCCGGTTCGCGCCGTGGACGCTGACGCAGGCGCACTCGCCCGCCGCGTACAGCCCGGGCACGACCGTCTTCGCGGCGTCGCGGGTGACCCTGGTGAGGACGTCGGTCGGGATCCCGCCCATCGCGTAGTGGGCCGTCGGCTGGATCGGGATCGGCTCGGTCAACGGCTCGACGCCGAGATAGACCCGGGCGAAGTCGGTGATGTCGGGCAGCTTCTCCTCGATCACCTTGGCCCCGAGATGGCGGACGTCGAGGTAGAGATAGTCCTTGCCGCCCACGCCCCGCCCGTCGCGGATCTCGAGGTACATCGAGCGGGAGACGACGTCGCGCGGGGCGAGGTCCTTCATCGACGGCGCGTAGCGGGCCATGAATGCCTCGCCCTCACCGTTGAGCAGGATCCCACCCTCGCCGCGGGCCGCCTCGGACAGCAGGATCCCGATCCCGTAGATCCCGGTCGGGTGGAACTGGTAGAACTCCATGTCCTGCATCGGGACGCCGTGGCGATAGGCCAGGGCCACCCCGTCGCCGGTCAGCGACCAGGCGTTCGAGGTGATCCGGAACATCCGTCCGAACCCGCCCGTGGCGAGCAGGACGGCTTTCGAGCGGAACGTCTGGATCTCGCCGTCCGCGATCCGGTAGGCCACGACCCCCGCTGCCCGTCCGCCATCGCCGAGATCGCCACCCTCGCTCAGCAGGTCGACGACGTGGTACTCGTCGTAGAACTTGACGCCGTACTTGATGCATTGCTGATAGAGCGTCTGCAGGATCATGTGGCCGGTCCGGTCGGCGGCGAAGCACGCCCGGCGCACGGCGGCCTCGCCGTAGTTCCGGGTGTGGCCGCCGAACCGCCGCTGGTCGATCCGGCCGTCGGGCGTCCGGTTGAACGGCAGTCCCATGTGCTCGAGCTCGATCACGGTCTCGATCGCCTCGCGGGCCAGGATCTCCGCCGCGTCCTGGTCGACGAGGTAGTCGCCGCCCTTGATCGTGTCGAACATGTGCCACTCCCAGTGGTCCTCCTCCTGGTTGCCCAGGGCGGCACAGACCCCGCCCTGGGCGGCGCCGGTGTGGGAGCGGGTGGGATAGAGCTTGGTGATGACGGCGGCGTCGACCCCGGCCTTGGCCAGCTCGAGCGCGGCCCAGAGGCCGGCCCCGCCGGCTCCGACGATCAATGCGTCGTGGTTGATCCGCACGTTCAGGTCGTCCTGGGAAGGATGCTCGGGACCGTCAGGAGCGCGATCGAGCCCATCGCGAAGATCACGATCGCGAGCAGGTAGAGCCCCATCGTCAGCACGGTCCGGAGACCGCCGCGAGTGTAGTCGCCGACGATGATCCGGAGGCCCATGAAGGCGTGGAAGACGACGAAGGCGAGCATCAGCCAGTCGGCGGTCCGGACCGACAGGTTCGCCCACCGCTCGCTGATGAACGAGGAGTCCTGCTGGACCGGGTCGTAGAGGACGTGGGTGATCAGGAAGTGGCTGATCGCGAGAACGAACAGCCCGAGCCCGGTCAGCCGCATCAGGTACCAGACGGCGAGCTCGAAGCCGCCGCCGGACGGACGGGCGCGGCTGCCGGAGCGACCCAGGGGTCGGTTGGCGCTCATCTCAGCCGCCCCAGATCGGTTTGAGGAT